>JBAWHL010000130.1:0-20294 GCA_049593815.1 Ilumatobacteraceae bacterium
CGCGGGTGCGGTTGAGCACCGTGATGTCGATCGACCCCGCCCGCCCGAGCGCGTCGATGACCGATCGAGCTGCGCCGCCGGCGCCGATCACCGCGACCCGCGCGCCCTCGACGTCGACCCCGTTCTCGGCGAGTGACGAGACGAATCCTGCGCCATCGGTGCTCGAACCGACGAGTTCGTCGTCCTCCCACGTGACGGTGTTGACCGACTGGAGCGCCCTGGCTGCGGGTTCCAGCCGATCGACGGCATCGAACACCTCACGCTTGTGCGGCATCGTCACCGACAGCCCCGAGATCCCGAGCACTCGCATCGCCGCGATCGCGTCGGTGGCACGACCCGGGGCCACGTCGAACGCAACGTAGGTCCAGTCGAGCGATGCCGCATCGAATGCCGCCTGGTGGATCGTCGGCGACAGGCTGTGCTCGACCGGCGAGCCGATCAACGCGGCGAGGCGGCGGCCGGTCACAACAAGCCTGCAGCGGCGGCGGCATCGACGTTGCGCTGGTGCTGCTCTGCGGTCGCTGCGAACGCGTGGGTTCCGTCCTCGTCGGCGAGCACGTAGTAGAGCAACGAGCAGTTGGTCGGGTCGGGCACCGACGGATCGACGCAGATCGGGTCACCCGCAGGCGGATCCGGGGCCGGGTTCAGTGCGGCATGAATCGAGGCACGACCCGGATTGGCGATCGGGGTGGCGGGGAGCCCGAGTCGGAGATAGCTGTTCCAGGGTGTGTCGATCTGACGGAGTTCGGAGAACGGCAACTCGGGATCGAGCCCTGCCTGGATACCGCCATAGAGCACCGTTGCGTCGATCTGCAGCGGGAACGGCTCCCCGAACGTCGTCAGGAACAGTCGGTTGTAGATGACGCGAGCGATCTTGGCGCGGTCCTCTGGGACGCGAGCCTCACGTTCGATCATCGACGCGATGATCAGCGCCTGGTACGGCGTCACGCCCAGCGCCGCGGAACGGTTGACGATGTCCTCCTGCTCACCGACGCGTTCCATCAGCCCGATCATGCGCTCGATGACCTGCCCCTCGCTCTCGGCATTGGACACGTTGTACGTGTCGGGGAACAGCATCCCTTCGAGCGACGTGACCTCGGGCGGCTGGAACGACGACCGGATCGTCGGATCGGCCGCCGCGGCCATGAAGTCGTCGGCGCTGAGCCGATCGATCGTGGTGTCCAGGCGATCCGCCATCTTGGTGAGCGTGAACCCCTCCGGGAACGTCACCTTGGTGTAGGTCTCCCCCGGCGGTGTGCGCAGTCGTCCGAGCACGTTGCCCATGTGGTCACTCGGGCGGATCTGGTAGTAGCCGGGAATCAACTCGAGGCCGCCCTCGCGTTCGACGTACCACTCGAACACGCCTGCGTCGGAGACGAGCCCGTCCTCCTCGAGTCGGAGGGCGATCGACTCCAGGTCGTCACCCTCGTCGACGGTGAAGCTCTGCACGTCACCCGGCGCACCCTCCGGGTTGATCTTGCCCAGGTACCACCAGCCGACGGCACCGGCGACGAGGATGCCGACGACGACGACGACCATCGCCAGCCACACGATCCACTTGAGCGGACGGGTCTGCTGGCGCAGGCGCTCGACCGACCCGGTCTGGTCGGTGTCGTCCCATGGATCGGTCGGCCAATCGACGGCGGGGCGCGAATCCGGATCGATCTGCGCTTCGGGCAGCAGCGGGTCGAGTTGCTTCACGACCCGGCCCCCGTCCACGTGGAACGTCGGTGGTCGAGCCAGGCCTGCAACATCACGGCCGCGGCGACCTTGTCGACCACCTTGCGTCGCTGACGGGCATCGAGGCCGGCTTCGAGCATGCCGCGTTCCGCGGTCACCGTGGTGAACCGCTCGTCGTACATCGTGACGGGCACCCCGACAACGCTAGCCAGCTGCTTGGCCTCGGTCTCGGCAGACCGGGCGGCGGGCCCTTTCGTGCCATCGAGCGAGAGCGGCAGCCCGACGACCACGACCTCGGCCTCCTCGTCGCGCACGAGGCGGGCGATCTCGGCGTGATCGTGGCGACGAGACTTCGAGCGGTGCACCGTGGTGAGCGCCGACGCGATCGTGCCGGACAGATCGCTCACCGCGATGCCGACCCGTTTCGATCCGAGATCGATGCCGAGTGCCCTGACCCCCGGCGGCCGTTCGTTCACGGCATCGAGGCCACGACCGCGGCGGCCGCAATCGCTGCCTGCTCGAGCGCTGCCGGAATGCCGGTGATGTCCTTGCCGCCCGCCGTGGCGATGTCGCCCTTGCCACCGCCGCCACCGCCGACCGCCTTGGCGGCGTCCTTGAGGAGCTCGGAGGCGGTGATGCCCGATCCAGGCTGTACGGCCGCCACGAGGCCGACGCCGCCGCTGGTCGTCTCTCCGACGAGGATCACGAGCTGCATGCCCGGGTGCTGGCGCACGGCGATCGCGAGTTCGCGCAGGTCGCCCGGGGCGAGCCCGTCGACCTGGGTGACGAGCACGCCCTCGTGGGCGATGGCGGCCAGCTCGGTGGCGCGGCCCATCGCCAGCTGGCTGCGCAGCGCCTTGATCTCGTCCTGGGCGGACTTCAGTTCATCGAGCTTGCGCTGCACGCCGGACACGAGCTCATCGGCCTGGCCACCGACGAGACGGGCGGTCTCGGCAATGAGCTGTTCGTCGCGCTGCAGGAGCGCGACGCTGCCCTCACCGGTGATCGCCTCGACCCGGCGCAGGTTGGAGCCGATCGAGGCCTCGCTGACGACCTTGATCGTGCCGATGTCACCGGTGGCGCGGACGTGGGTACCGCCGCAGAGCTCGATCGACGTGCCCGCTTCGAGCACGCGCACGATGTCGCCGTACTTGTCGCCGAAGAACGCGATCGCTCCGAGCGCTTCGGCCTCGTCCTTGGTCGTCTCGAACACCCGCGTGGGCGTGTTGGCGAGCGTCTCGGCGTTGGCCAGGCGCTCGATCTCGGCGATCTGGTCGGCGTTGACCGCTTCGTAGTGGGAGAAGTCGAAACGGAGGCGGTCGGGCCCGACCATCGAACCGGCCTGCTTCACGTGCTCACCGAGCACCTGACGCAGCGCGTGATGGAGCAGGTGCGTCGCGGTGTGGTTCCGACGGATGGCGCTGCGGCGGGCACCATCGATCGTCGCCGTGGCGTTCTGCCCTGGGCTCACCGTTCCGGTGGTGATGCGGGCGCGATGCCGGCGCAGGTTCGGCAGCGCGAACGTCGTGTCGAGCACGTCGGCCGAGCCGGTGTCGGTCTCGATCGTCCCGGTGTCGCCGACCTGGCCGCCGGACTCGGCGTAGAACGGGGTGCGATCGAGGAAGATGTCGACGAGGTCGGACGACGCCGCGTCCTCGTCGGCGCTCACCACCGGAACGACGGCCAGCACACGACTCTCGGCCGTGTCGTCCGCGTACCCGACGAACTCGGTGACACCGAATTGCTCGACGACGTCGCGGTAGGCATCGAGGTCGACGCCATCGCTTGCGCCCTTCTGGGCAGCCTTGGCGCGATCGCGCTGCGCGGTCATGTCCGCACCGAACCCCTCGAGGTCGACCGCGATGTCACGCTCTCCAGCGATCTCCTGGGTCAGTTCCAGTGGGAACCCGTACGTGTCGTGCAGGAGGAACGCGGTCGAGCCCGACAGCTCCGCGGGGTTCGACTCGAGCTCGCCATCGAGGATGCTGAGGCCGTTCTTCAGTGTCTGGCGGAAGCGCTCCTCCTCCTTGGTCACGACGTTGACGACGAAGTCACGGTTCTTGGCGACGTCGGGGTAGGCGTTGGCCATGACGTCGATCGCGACCTCGGTCAGACGCGGCATGACGAGGGAGTCGGTGCCCAGCAGGTAGGCGTACCGCACCGCTCGCCGAATGATCCGGCGCAACACGTAGCCACGTGCCTCGTTGGACGGGAAGACGCCGTCGTTGACGAGCATCGCTCCGGAGCGGGCGTGTTCCGCGAGGACCCGCATGGCGAAGCTGTCGCGATCGTCGTAGTCGCCGACGCGGTACGACTTGCCGGTGATCGAGCAGGCTTCGTCGATCAGCGGCTGCATCAGGTCGGTCTCCCACACCGAGTCGACGCCCTGGACGAGCGCGAGGATGCGCTCCAACCCGGCACCGGTGTCGATGGATGGCTTCGGCAGCGGGGTCCGGGACCCGTCGGGCGCCTGGTCGAACTGCATGAACACGAGGTTCCAGAACTCCATGAACCGATCGCCGGCCGGGTCGCCCAACGGGCCACCGTCGGGGCCGAACGCCGGTCCGCGGTCGATGTGGATCTCGCTGCACGGCCCGCACGGGCCGGTGTCGCCGGCCTGCCAGAAGTTGTCCTTGTCACCGAGGCGCTGGATGCGATCCATCGGCACGCCGACCTGCTCGTGCCAGATCGCCTCGGCCTCGTCGTCGGATTCGTGGACGGTGATCCAGAGCCGGTCGCCGTCGAAACCCCATCCCCCGGACGCGGGGTCACCGGTCACGAGCTCCCAACTCCACGGGATCGCCGACTCCTTGAAGTAGTCACCGAAGCTGAAGTTGCCCAGCATCTCGAAGAAGACGAGGTGGCGCTTGGTGCGGCCGACGTCGTCGAGATCGTTGTGCTTGCCCCCGGCGCGGGCACACTTCTGGGCGCTGACGGCGCGCGTGAACGGCGGCTGTTCGTCGCCCACGAAATAGGGCTTGAAGGGCAGCATTCCAGCGACGTTGAACAACACCGTCGGGTCGTGCGGAATCAGGCTGGCCGACGGCACACGGGTGTGGCCCTTCGCCACGAAGAAGTCGCGAAACGAATCACGCAGCTGGTCGGCAGTCATCGACGGGGTCATACCCGGGCGAGCCTATCGACGCCCACCCCCTGGCCCGCCGGTGTGTTCCACCCGGTCAGTGATCGTCAGCCAGGCGCGCCGGACGCCAGCCACGCAGGTCGTTGATGACCGCGAGCTCGTCACAGCGGCGGAGGTCGTCGGCCGCGATCGACCGCTCGACCACCAGACCATCATCGAGCGCGTGGCGTCGAGCGATCCCGGGCAGCCCCCCATCGGTCAGCGGCGGGCAGTACCAGCACTCGCCGAGTCGATACAGGAGATTGGCGATCGTCGTCTCGACCGCTCGACCGTGTTCGTTGATCATCACGACGTCGTCCGCCCCCGGATGTCGCTGCCTGGCGCGGTCGTACTGCCGACGCCAGGTGGTCTTGTGGCAACAGTACGGATCGTCGGATCGGGTGATCTCGGTGTCGATCGCGAGCACCACCGGCGCATCCGACTTCACGAGCGGATGTCGTTCGATCCGCAGGGCACCGGTCCGGTCGAGCAACAGGCGAACCCGTTCGGCCACCGCGCTCGCAGGCAGATCGGCGAGCCTCCCCTCGATCTCGTCTCGGTCGAAGGGGTGGCCGAACCATCTGGCTGACGCCTCCATCCGGTCCACGTGATCCGACATGTGCCGAAGTCCGGCATCGTCGTTGCGCAGCGTTTCGAGAATGTCGAGCTCGCGATGCGACCGGGTGAGGATCCGCGCCTTCGCCCGGACCTCGGCGTCCTCGGCGTCTGGTTTCGACGACCAGGTGATCCCACCACCGGCGCCGTACTCGTAGGTCCCGTTCGCCGGGTCGACCACGGCGGTGCGAATCGGCACGGAGAAGACCGCCCTCGGCCCGTGACCGTCCGGTGCGAGGACGCCGATCGCTCCGCAGTAGACCCCGCGCGGCTCGGTCTCCAGTTCGGTGATGATCTCCATCGCGGCGACCTTGGGTGCGCCGGTGATCGATCCACAGGGAAACAGCGCACGCAACACGTCGACGAGCCCCGTGGCAGGTGGCAGCTGCGCCTGCACCGTCGAGGTCAACTGCCAGACGGTCTCATAGCGTTCGCGGGTGAACAGGTCGGGCACCCGGACCGACCCGGTTCGAGCGATGCGGCCGAGATCGTTGCGCAGCAGATCGACGATCATCACGTTCTCGGCCCGCTCCTTGGCCGACGCCACCAGCGCGGCCGCCGCCAGGTCGTCGGCGTCGGGACGGGGTTGCCGGGGAGCGGTGCCCTTCATCGGGCGACACGTCACCGTCTCGTCACTCCAGCTGAAGAACAGCTCCGGCGACGCCGAGACGACCGTCCGGTCGCCCATCTCGATGTACGCACCGAACGCGCAACTCTGTACGCCGACGAGGCCGGCGTACATCTCCAACGCGGTGTCGTCGAACTCCCCTTCGAACCGGTCGGTGAGGTTCACCTGGTACACGTCACCAGCTGCGATGCGGTCTCGAATCGACTCGACCGACATGGCGTGGGGCCAGCGATTGGCCCGTCGCCGCCGCGACGTCACCCGCGTCTCGATCGGCGCCAACGCGGTGGCAGCGCGACGTTCGGCGAACGACTGCCACCACACATGGGGAACACCTGGCGGTGGTGCGGGCGCCGTTCGCAGCGCGGAGTCGAACGCCGAGGCCGCCTCGTAGGCGATGACGAGCACGACCCACTCACCGTTCGCCCGCCGTGCCTCCGCCTCGCGCACCGTGTCGACCACGTCCGCCAGCCGATCGGCTCGTCCCGTCGCCACCGCCTGGTCGAACGACCAGCTCACTCCCCCTTCGGTCAGGTCGTCGAGACGGATCACCGGGCCATGATGCCTGGTCGCGGGTAGCTTCCTCGCCAGTGAGCAGCGCGATCGCACCAGACGACCTCCACGAGTGGATCAGCTTCGAGGACCCCGACGAACACCGGACCTGGGTGTTCGACGTGACCTATCTGCGCTCGAACTACATGTGCATCTACGGGTGCGGCTGCAAGGGGATCCAGGACGAACCCGCTCCCGAGCTCCAGATCGGGTGCTGCAGCTTCGGCGCCCACTTCGCCGACGAGGCCGACGTGGAGAACCTGAAGGAACACTTCGAGCGCCTCGAACCGCGCCACATGCAGTTCCACAAGAAGGCGGTGAAGAAGGGATATCTGCGCGACGGCGACCCGGATGACGACGGCAACCCGACCACCGTCACCCGTGTCGTCGACGATGCCTGCATCTTCTTGAACCGTGTCGGGTTCGAAGGCGGCGCCGGCTGCTCGCTCCACATCGCCGCGCTCGAGGCCGGTGAGCGCCCGATGGACTGGAAACCCTCGGTCTGTTGGCAGGTTCCGATCCGCCTCGAGCACTCCACCGACGAGTCCGGTCACGTGACGTCACGGTTGCGTGAGTGGAAGCGGCGGGATTGGGGCGAGGGCGGCAGCGAGTTCGGCTGGTGGTGCACCGAGGAGCCCGACGCATTCGTCGGCACGGAGCCGCTCTACGTCTCCGCCAAGGACGACATCGTCGAACTGGTCGGCGCGCACATCTATGCCCAGATGGTCGAGCTGTTCGAACGCCCCGGATGGGTGCCACTCCCCCATCCTGCGGTGCGTCGCCGGGCCGACTGACCGAGCGGATGCCGGCCGATCAACCGACCGCGGCGAAGAACCTGCCGAGTTGACGCTGGAACGCCGTCGCGAAGTCGTCGTAGAGCGGTCGAATCGTCGGCGGCGTCCAGGTCGCCGGAGCGAGTTCGTTCGGTAGCTGCGGTTCGACGCGCAGGAACCTGACCGCTGCCGCCGACATCATGAACGTCCGGGGAAGCGTCGAGTCGTCGAGCGCGTCGACGGCCGGTCGCTGCATCTCGAGTGCCTGCCCGAGCCGAACGGCCGCCGCCTCGATCTCCGCGAGCGGCCACAGCCGCGCCACCAGGTCGTCGACGTCGTCGCACTCGAGCGAACCGATGGTGACGAGCACCTCGGGCGTGCGCTCCGGCGGATCGATGTTGGCCGGACGCATCCAGATGTCGGGTCGGAGCTCACCCATCCGCGCACCGTGCATCGACGCGCGGAAGGCTCGACGGTCGGCGACACTGCGGCGATCGGTCTCGACGACCACGCTGATCCACGACCCGTCCCACGAGCCATCGGGGGCCCGGCGCCCAGCGTCTTGTTCACGCTGGCGACCGAGCAACCGCCCGGTCAGCTCGTAGTCGCCGTCGACGAGGTCGAGGTCACCGCTCGCGACCATGCGTGACAGCGACGTCCGGATCGTGCCGGAACGGATCGAGAACCGCTCCGCGAGCGCGACGAGTGAGCGGGCAGGCAGTTTGGGTGGGTGCGACCCGAGCAGGGCCGACAGGATCACCGATCGCGCATCGAGCGGTTCGATGCCCAACTCGGCCAGATCGGCGTCGTCGAGCACGCGGGATGATCAGTCGTCGGAGTCGTCGTCGTCGTCGAACGTGACGCCGTATTTCTCCGCCAGTGCTGCGTACTCGTCCTCGTCGTCACCGTCGCCCGCATCGGGGCGCGATTCGGACGGTGCAGCACGATCGCCGAAACCGAGATCAAAGGCTCCCGGACCGGACTGCTTGAGTTTTCTCGCCTCTTCGAAACGGCGATGACGACCCTTCTTCACGACAGGGCTCCCACACACTAGAAATCTGACATTCGTGTAAACGATAGCGGCGCAACCAGGGATTTCTCGGGGTGCGTGACAAATGGCAACGATCAATCAGAGACGGTGGTCAGACGCAGGCGGCCCTCGCCGTCGAACGTCAAACCGGCCTCGCCACCGACCAGGCGACGGATGCCATCACCGACGAGATCGTTGCGCCAGCCGGTGCCCAGACGGGCGTCGTCATCGCCCCGGAGAAACGAAACGATGTCGGCTCGGGTGGCCAACAGCGCCGGATCGAGCCGCTCGTCGCGGGCCAGCTGCGCGACCCACGCCGACACCAGCGTCACCGCTGGGCGCATCGACCGGTCGAGATCGTCGACCGACGGCGGCGGCGCCGGGGCCTCGAGCCCCTTGGCCTCCGCGACGGCGTTCAAGATCTCCTCGGCGAGCCCACCGCGAGCGTGTCGATCGTCGACACCTCGCGCCTGGGTCAGTTCCTTGGCGTTCTTCGGGGCCCGCTGGGAGATCCCCAGGATGGCGAGGTCGGGCAGCACCTGCCGGACCGGGATGTCGGTACGCATCGCGCGCCGTTCACGCCAGGCAGCGACGCTGCGCGCGACGGCGCGAGCATTCGGTCGCAGCGAACGCGCATCCTTCAGGCGCAGCCACGCGTCGTCGGGATTCGACCCGCTCGTGGGCCGGGTGCGCAACTCCTCGCAGGCGTCTTCGGCCCAGGCGAGCCGACCGACCTCGGCGAGCTGGACGACGAGGCGCTCGTGCACCTCGAGCAGATACTCCACGTCGACGGCCGCGTACTGCCGCTGGCTGTCGGTCAGCGGCCGGCGGAGCCAATCGGTCAACCGGTCGCCCTTTGCCGGGGTGACGCCGATCTCGCCCTGCAGCAACGACACCAACGACGGGGTGCCATAGCCGACGAACCCGGCGGCGAGCTGCGTGTCGAACATGCGGTCGGGAACGGACCCGACGGCATGTGTCAAGACGTCGAGGTCCTGCTGGGCAGCGTGGATCACACAGAGCGACTCCGACGCGAACAGTGCGTCGAACACCTTGACATCGACCGCGAGCGGGTCGATCAGGACCGATTCCTGGCGTTCCCCCTCGCGCCACGCCACCTGGACGAGCGCCAGCTTCGGGAAGTACGTGCGTTCTCGATGGAACTCGGTGTCGAGTGCGTACCGGGGCTGTTGGAGCAGCGTCGCGATGACCTCGTCGAGGTCCTCCTGACGGTCGATCCAGCGGTAGTCGATCCTGTCGTCAGCCACCGTCGCTACCCGGCGTTCCCGGCACGACGTCGAATCCGGCCTCGCTCCATGCCCGCATGCCGCCGGCGACGTTCACGACGTCGCCTCCACGCTCGGCGACGAACTCGCAGGCCCGCTGGCTTCGGCCGCCGGCCAGGCAGATCACGTACGTCGGCGAACCGTCGAACTGCTCGACGTTGTCGGGCACCGTGCCCAGCTGGACATGCGTGGCGTGGGGGATGTGCCCGGCCTCCCACTCGTCCGGCTCACGGACGTCGACGATCCTGGCGGCGGGGCCCAGCGCCGCGAGGTCCTGGACGGAAATCTCCGAAATACTCACTCGATCAAGGGTACCGACCCAGGTCGTCGGGGGTGTTGATGTTGCGGAGCGCCTCGGCAGAAACCGTGACCTCGACGACCTCGAGCGCGTCGAGCGCTCCGTGGACCGCCCGGATTCCGCCGTCGTACAAGGCGCTGACGGTCTCGATGCGGTCCCGCCGCCACAGTGCGCATCCGGGTTCCACTCGATCGGTTCGAGCGACCACCACATCGGCCGTCTCGGCTCCTCGTGCCGCTCGGATCAACGGCTCGACCGCCGACGAGGTCAACGACGCGAGGTCGCACGCGGCGACGAAGACCCACCCGGTCCCCGGTTCCACGTGTCCGAAGGCGTCGAGTGCCGTGACGATGCCCGCCAGCGGTCCCCCACCAGGATCGAGATCGGGCACCACCGGCAACCCGAGCGGTGCGAGTCGGCCCGGATCGCCTCCGATCAACGCCACCGACGTGCACCCGGCGCCGCTGAGCGCGTCCGCCACCCGCAGCGCCATGGGGACACCGGCGACGTCGACGAGGGCCTTCGTCCGGCCCATCCGCGTGCTCGCCCCGCCGGTGAGCACCGCACCGAGCAGCGGTGCGTCAGTCAGCGGGGATCCCCGTCGGATCGAGTTGCAGCAGGAACATGTGGCAGCGTTCGGCTTCGTCGTTCTCGCCGATCGCCGCAGCCATCGCACCGAGGCCACGCAGGGACCGAAGGAAGCCACGGTTGGTCGGCTCGGCCCAGCGGACGTACCCGCTCCCGCGCCACCCGTTGGCCCGCAACGTGTCGAGCCCGCGGTGGTAGCCGACCCGATAGGCGGCGTAGCGCTCGATCGTGTCACGGCCGAGATCGCCGAGTTCCGCCCAGCCGTCGAGGAAACGCGGATCGTGTGCGACCACCTCGGCGACCGCGGCGCGGCGCGACTCCGCCGGTTGTTCCAGCGCACTCGCCAGCCGATCAGCGAGATCACCATCGGGTGCTGGCAGCACGGTGGTCGGCAGGCCGGAGGACATGTTGATGGGTTGATCGCTCACGAGGCGAGCGTAGGTGACATTCGAGCGACCCGGCCTACAGTTCTCCTGATGTTCGCGATCACCCTCGATCAGGCCAAGACCGTCGCCGTCATGGGGGCGACCGCACTCCTCGTCGGGGCGATCGCGTCGTTCTGGGTCATGAAGACCGTGATGCAGAAGGTGCTGGTGGCGGTGCTGCTCGCCGCACTGGCGTTCGCCGTCTGGACACAACGAACCGCGCTGCAGGACTGCGCCGACAAGGTCCAGGACAGCTACGAACGAGCGGGAACGAACGTGACGATCGCCGACACCGAGTGTTCGTTCTTCGGCGTGGACGTCACGATCTCAGATCCGCGCAGCGAGTGACCAGCGCCGAGCCCGACGTCGGCGGGTCGACACTCGCCCGACTCACCGGCGCCAAGACCGTCGCCAACGTGGCGTTGCGTTGGATCCCACCCTTCCTCCCGACCCTGGAGAAGGCATTCGGGGCGACGACATCACAGCTGACCACCATCATGGGCGCCGGTGAGTTCGCCGGGCTCTCCACGATTGTCGTCGGCAAGCACCTCGACCGCGGACGCGAGCGCGTGGTGATGGTCGCAGCCCTGCTCCTCGTGGCCGCGTCAGCGGTCATCGCCACGATGGGATCGCTCCTCACGTTCGCCGTTGCGTACTTCGTGCTCGTGCTCGGCGTGTCGAACCTGACCGTCGCTGGACAAGCGTGGATCAGCCATCGCGTCGACTACCGATGGCGTGCCCGAGCGATCGGCCTGTTCGAGACCTCCTGGGCGATCGCGCTGCTCGTGGGCGCGCCACTGATCGCCGTGTTGATCAACGTCTTCGGCTGGCGCGGCCCCTTCGTCGCCGTGGCCGTCGCCTCGGTCGCCGCCGCCGCCATGGTCGCGTTCACCCTGCCGGCACCGACCCGAGGAACACCCAACCGCGTCGGATTCGCCGGCGGTGACATCGATGCCGATGCCGACGTCGCACCTCCCCGGAAGCGCACGCCGATCACGTCCTCGGCGTGGCTCGTGATGATCGGGTCGGCGAGCACGGCGATGGCCGGGTTGTCGGTGTTCGTGATCTCCGGCAGCTGGCTCGATGACGCATTCGGCGTGTCGACCGGCGGTATCGGTGCGGTGGCGATGGCCTTCGGCGCGATGGAACTCGTCGCCAGCCTCAGCGTCGCTGGGCTCACCGACCGGCTCGGCAAGCTGCGCAGCACGATCGGCGGACTCGTGATGGTGCTCGTCGGCCTGATCGTGATGACCAGTGCAGAGCAGCTGTGGCTCGGGATCTGCGGCATCCTGCTGTTTCTGCTCGGCTTCGAGTTCGGGTTCGTGTCGTCGTTGTCCCTCGTGAGTGAGGCGATGCCCGACGCTCGCGGTGCGACGATCGCCATCTCCAATGGCGTGGGCACCGTCGCCCGCGGCGGTGGGGCGATCGTGAGCGGTTGGCTCTACGGCGCGTACGGCCTGACGGGCACGGCCTGTCTGTCGGCGGCTGCTGCGGTGGGCGCGATGGTGGCGTTCGCGATCAGTCGTCGCGTCGCAACGAGTTGACGAAGGTCTCGAACGCAGTCGCGACCGAGTCGGCGTGAGTGTGCGGGCCGGCGTGGCCGGCGTCGGTGAGGCACACCGCGTGACACCGATCGAGCAGGTCGCCGAGCCCGACCATCGCTGCACGATGATGATCTCGTCCGTGTTCGCCGTACATGGCCAGCACCGGGACGCCGATCCGGGACGGGTCCCAGGGCGCGGCCGCTCGCAGATCAGCGAGCTCCGCGACCATCGCGGCACCCTCGGCTCGACGCTGCTCCTGTTTGGCCACCGGCAGCCGATCCCACGCGGCGTCGCCGACGAGGCGGCGAATGAACGCCTCCGCCGCGGCACCGGGATCCGGAGCCGCCTGGGCAGCTGACCCGGCCGAATTGCCCGGCCAGGTGTCGAGCCAGCTCATCGGCGTCTCGTAGACCGCCACGGCGGACACGAGGTCGGGGCGACGCTGGGCCACGCCGAGAGCGACGTTGCCGCCGAAGCTGTGCCCGAAGACGACCGCCGAACCGCCGCCGGGCACCCCACCGGAGGCAGCGATCTCGGTCTCGATCACCAGGGCCAGATCATCGATGTTGGCGTCGACCGTCCACGGTGGGCCGACCTCCGTCGAGCGGCCGTATCCGCGTCGGTCGAAGCGGACGACCCGGAACCGAGGGTCGAGCCGTCGGCTGAGGCGCAGCAGGCCCGCCGAGCGATCCATCGAGCCGTGTACCAGCACCACCAGCGGGTCGGCGCGGTCGCCGGCCGAAGCCGACCAGACGTGACGATCGGCCGACACGGGGTCAATCGACACGAACGATGCGCAACACGTCGGTGGCGGCGATGGCCGGGAGTGGCCGATCCCTGTCGGGAGCTCCTGCGAGCACGAGCACGGTGTCGCCATGGGCGATGAGGCGCTGCTGGAGCGCGGTCTCGACCGCGAACCACACCATCTCGTCGGTGCTGCCATAGATGTCGACCTCGATCGGCACGACGCCCCAGCTCACCCCCATCGTGCGCACGACGGCCGGGTCGGGCGACAATCCGATCATGCGCGCCGCCGGACGGAAGCGGGCCATCGCTCGCGCGGTTCGGCCACTGCGCGTGCAACAGAGGATCGCGGCGACATCGGCATCGATCGCCGCTTGCGACGCGGCGTGCGTCAGGGCCGACGTGATCGGATCGAACGACGACTTCGCCGGATGATCCTCCTTGCGCTGCACGCGACCGAGGCGGTCCGCCCAACGGCGATACGCCGCTTCGGATTCGGCTCGACTCGCGACCTTCGCCATGGTCCGCACGACCTCGGCCGGGTCGTGACCGATCGCGGTCTCACCGGAGAGCATGACGGCGTCGGTGCCGTCGAACACGGCGTTCGCGACGTCGCTCACCTCGGCTCGCGTCGGCGACGGTGCGGTGATCATCGATTCGAGCATCTGCGTCGCGGTGATCACGGGAACGCCCATCTCGACACAGTGTCGAATGATCTGCTTCTGCAGGTGCGGCACGTCCTCGATCGGGCAGTCGATGCCGAGATCGCCCCGGGCGACCATGATCACGTCGGTCGCGGCCACGATCTCGGCCAGGCGGTCGATCGCCGCGCTCGTCTCGATCTTCGCGACGAGCTGGGCCCGGTCGCCGACGACGGATCGCACCCGTTCGACGTCGACCGGCGATCGAACGAACGACACGGCGATGAACTCGACGCCGGCCGCGGCGACCGCCTCGGCGAGGACGAGGTCCTCGGGAGTCGGTGACGGGAGTCGGAGCGTGTCCGAGGCCAGATGCACGCCGGGGCGGCCGTTGGCCTCGCCCCCGGTCTCGATCAGCGCCACGGCCTCGGTGTCACCGACCTCGACGACCCGCATGGCGATGGCTCCATCGCCCAGCTGCACCCGGGCGCCCACGACCAGGTCGTCGAGCAACGTCGGGTACTGCACGGTGATGCACGTCGCGTCGCTCGTGTCGCCATCGGGTCGGAGCGCGACCGAACTCCCCGCGACCAGATCCACTCCACCAGCGGGGAACGACCCCGCGCGGATCTTGGGTCCCGGCAGGTCCGCCAGCACCGCGATGGGTCGGCGACGCTGGGCGGCCACGGTCCGGATGCGGTCGAGCCGCTCGAGATGGTCGGGCAGCGAACCGTGGCTCAGGTTCAATCGGAAGACGTCGACACCGGCGTCGATCAGCTCGCCGAGCATCGGAATCGAGTCGCTCGCGGGTCCGAGCGTGGCGACGATCTTCGTTCGCCTGCTGATTTCTGATTGGCTATCGGTCAATGGAACTCCTCATCATTCGTCATGCCTTGCCTGTTCGACGCGAGTTGACCGAAGGTGTCGCCGACCCGGAGCTGTCCGAGGACGGCCACAAGCAGGCCGAATGCCTGGCTCGATACCTCGAGTCGGAACACCTCGACGCGCTGTACGCGAGCCCGCTCGCTCGGGCTCGCGAGACCGCTGCACCGCTGGCGGCGCTCAAGAACCTCGAGGTACACATCTCCGCCGACGTGGCCGAATGGGACCAGAACAGCCCGGAGTACGTGCCGATCGAGGAGTTGAAGGCGGCGAACGATCCGCGTTGGCAGGCCATGCTGAACGGCGAGTGGGACAGCGACGAGTCGCCGGCCGACTTCGAAGCACGGGTCTTGGCGGCCATCGAGACCATCATTGCCGATCACCGAGGGCAGCGAGTTGCGGTCGTCTGTCACGGGGGCATCATCAACGGATATCTGGCGCACGTGCTGGGCATCGACAGCTTCGCAACGCACTTCTTCTACCCCAACTACACATCCATCCATCGCGTCGCTGCAGCGTCGAGCGGGCAACGCTCCGTCGTGACGATCAACGAGACGAGCCACCTGCGTGGCACGGGACTGCCCATGGGCCTGTTCCAGAAGGGCTGACCCATGACCGCTGCCGACCAACTCCAGGACCTGATCGAGTTCCTCGACGCATCGCCATCACCGTGGCACGTGATCGAGTCGACGATCGAACGGCTCGATGGTTTCACCCGACTCGACGAAGCCGACGCGTGGACCACGGTGCCCACCGCTGGTTACGTCGTCCGCGGTGGGGCGATCATCGCGTGGCGTCTGCCCGGTGACACCCCGGCTCCGAGCACCCCGTTTCGTCTCGTCGGGGCACATTCCGACTCCCCCTGTCTGCGGGTGAAGCCCACGCCCGACGCGGGCGGATTCGGATGGAAGCAACTGGCCGTCGAGGTCTACGGCGGGATTCTCAACAACAGCTGGCTCGACCGCGACCTCGGCATCGCCGGACGTGTGCTCGCCGCGGATGGGAGCTCGACGCTGCTCAATGCCGCCGCGCCGATCGCCCGGGTGCCCCAGCTCGCGGTCCACCTCGACCGCGGGGTGAACACCGAGGGGCTCGTCCTCGACACACAGCAACACCTCGCCCCGATCTGGGGTGTCGGTGCGTCGTCGGACGGCGAGTTCGCCGACTGGGTCGCCGAGACGGCCGGGCTCGATGCCCCGCCCACGTGGTGGGAACTGTGCCTGTACGACGTGCAGGGCGCGAGCGTCCTGGGCGCCGACGACTCGCTGCTCGCGTCGGGTCGACTCGACAACCAGCTGTCGTGTTGGGCGGCCACCGACGCGCTGCTCCAGGCGACACCCGTCGATCACATCGCCGTCATGGTCGTCAACGACCACGAAGAAGTGGGTTCGTCCAGCGACTCGGGCGCGGCAGGACCGTTCCTCGACGTGGTCCTCGACCGATTGGTCAGCGCCCGCGGCGGCACGAGCGAGGATCGCCATCGGGCCCTCGCCGGCTCGTCGTGCGTGTCGGCCGACAACGCGCACGCCATCCACCCGAACTATCCCGAGCGGCACGAGCCGGGCCATCGGCCGATCGTGAATGCCGGCCCGGCGATCAAGGTCAACTCGAATCAGCGTTACGCGACCTCGGCCAGCACGGCCGCCGCGTTCCAGGAGGCGTGCGAGCGAGCCGACGTTCCGTGGCAGGTCTTCGTGTCGCGCAACAACATGCCCTGCGGCTCCACCATCGGGCCGATCACGGCGACACGGCTCGGCATCGCGACCGTCGACGTCGGGGTCCCTCAGCTGTCGATGCACTCCGCCCGCGAGCTGTGCGGTGTCGACGACCCCATTCACCTCGCCGCGGCCCTGCACGCCTTCCTGACCGCCTGACCGCGCCCGCCGCCTCACCTCACGGCAGCGCCCACGGCGACGCGGTCAGCCGACTCGGGACTGCGCCAGGTCGTAGAGACGCTGGAGGTCGTCGTGGAGTTGGGCGCTCGCTGCGGCGACGGCGCCACGAGAGGCCCGGCCGGACGCGTTGCGCTCGATCAGGATCGGTGCGCCGATCACCACGTGCACCTTGCGTGGGAAGACAATCTTCGCGTGGCGTGGCATCACGCGAGCCGAGCCACCGATGCCGACGGGAATGATCGGGACCTCGGCGCGTGCAGCGACGTACGCCGCGCCGTCGAACAACGGGTGGACCAACGGACCATCCTTGCGTTCCCCCTCGGGGAACAACACCAGCGGCTCGCCATGCTGGAGGACGGTGATGCAGCGCTTCAACGCCTCGCGGTCAGCGGTGCCGCGATTGACCGGGAAGGCACCCAGTGCGGAGAAGAGCCACCCGAGACGCGGGTACTTCCACATCTCCCGCTTCCCCATGAAACGCATCCGTCGGCGGGTGATGCACGCGGTGATCGGGGTGTCGACGTAGCTGCGATGCACCGGCGCCACCACGTACGGCCCCGATGTCGGCAGATGTTCGAGTCCGTCGATCGACATGCGGGTGAACACTCGTGTGAATCCACACACGATGCTTCGACACACGACGTACGCGAGCCGGCTGGGCCACGAGTCGTCCGCGAAGTGCGTGGTCGTCACCGGTCGATCATCCCCATCACCTGATCGACCACCTCGTCGATGGACAGCCCGCTCGTGTCGACGACGACGGCGCCGGACGACTCCTTCAACGGGCTGTCGGCTCGTGTGGAGTCCTTGCGGTCACGTTCGATGATCGACGCTTCGACGTCGGCCACGTCGCCACCGATCTCGGCGACACGACGCTCGGCGCGGACGCGCGGCGATGCGGTGATGTACAGCTTGAGCGTTGCGTCGGGGAAGACGACCGAACCGATGTCGCGGCCTTCGACCACCCCGCCCGAGCGCTCGCTGACCCAGCGGCGTTGACGCCGGACCAACTCCGCCCGGACCCGACTGTTCGCGGCCACGGCACTGACGGCCGACGTGACCTCTCGACCGCGGATCTCGATCGTCGCGTCGACGCCGTCGACGTTGACCGATGACCCGTCGAGCGTCATCACGACCGACTCGCTCAGATCGCCGATCTCCTGCTCGTCGTGGGGGTCGAGCCCGCGTCGCAGCGCGGCGAACGTGACCGCCCGGTACATCGCTCCGGTGTCGAGGTACTCGAGACCCATTCGGTCGGCGACCGCGCGACCCACCGTGCTCTTCCCGGCCCCGGCGGGGCCGTCGATGGCGACGACAAACGGGTCGGCGGTGGGATCCGCAACCGGCCGAGCGACGACGCTCACCACGACAGTCCCAGCGGTCGGCCCTCGTCGTAGCCGGCGGTGCTCTGCACCCCGACCACGGCACGACGTTCGAACTCATCGATCGAATCGGCACCTGCATAGGTGCACGCCGAACGGAGCCCAGCGACGATCTGGTCGATGATGTCCTCGACACTCGGGCGCTCCGGGTCGAGGTACATGCGCGAGGTGCTGATGCCCTCCTCGAACAATTCCTTGCGGGCCTGCTCGAAGGCGCCCTCGCCCTGCGTGCGGTGCTTCACGGCCCGGTTCGAGGCCATGCCGAAGCTCTCCTTGTACAGCCGACCGTCGGGGTCGCGCAGCGTGTCGGCCGCCGACTCGTAGGTTCCGGCGAGCCAGGATCCGAACATGACGCTCGCTGCTCCGCCCGCCAGCGCCAGGGCGACATCGCGGGGGAAGCGAACGCCACCGTCGGCCCAGACGTGCCGACCGAGGCGCCTCGCCTCGGCAGCACACTCGACGACCGCGGAGAACTGCGGACGGCCCACACCGGTCATCATGCGCGTCGTGCACATCGCTCCCGGGCCGACACCGACCTTGACGACATCGGCACCGGCCTCGATCAGCTGTCGCGTGCCGGGCGCCGTCACGACGTTGCCGGCAACGATCTTCGCGTCGGGCAACGCCGCGCGCACCGCTTCGACCGCCTGCAGGGTGCGGGTCTGATGCCCGTGGGCAGTGTCGATCACGATCACGTCGACGTCGTGTGCAGCGAGCTCCTTGGCCCGCCCGGCGGGATCGCCGTTGATGCCGACCGCGACGCCGACCATCAGGCGGCCCTGCGCATCGATCGCAGGCTGGTAGATCGTGGAACGAAGCGCACCTTCACGGGTGATCACACCGAGCAGTTGCCCCTGGTCGTCGACGACCGGTGCCACACGGAGCCGGTTCTGTCCGAGATAGTCGAACGCAGCGGGTGCCTCGATCTCCGGACTCAGGATGTGCAAGCTCGAACTCATCACGTTGCGCATCTGGGTGAACCGGTCGAACCCTTCACCGTCCTTCTCGGTGAACACGCCGACGGGGTCGCCGTCCTCGACGATGACGACGGCGCCGTGGGCACGCTTGTGAATCAGTGAGAGGGCGTCGGCGATCGTCGCGTCGAGGCCGAGCGTGATCGGAGTCTCGTACACGGTGTGGCACCGCTTGACGTAGTCGATCACCTTGCCGACGACGTCGACCGGGATGTCCTGCGGCAGGATCGCGATGCCGCCTCGGCGGGCGACGGTCTCGGCCATTCGACGGCCGGCGACCGCGGTCATGTTCGACACGACGAGCGGAATGGTGGTCCCGATGCCGTCCGGCGTGCGCAGGTCGACGCTCATGCGCGACGGCACATCGGACAGGCTCGGCGCCATGAAGACGTCGCTGTAGGTCAGGTCGAAGCCTGGGTCGGGGTGGAGCATGCGCATGGCGGTTCAGGGTCCTCCGGACACTCGCTTGAGAAGCGAGCACAGGCTACGGCCTAGCCTGGCTCCTCCATGACGTCACTTCCGGGACACCGAACATGAGCACGCCGGTCGCACTGATCCACGGATGGGGCGGTTCGTTCGCGACCACCTGGCAGCGCAGTGGGTTCACCGCACTGATCGAGGACGCTGGTCTTCCGGTCATCGGCATCGACCTGCTCGGCCACGGCGCCGCTCCGAAGCCACACGACCCCGAGGCCTACGGCGATCTCACCGAGCGAGTCGTCGAGTCCCTGCCCGAGGAACCGGTCGACGCCATCGGGTTCTCACTCGGGGCGATGACCCTGCTGCGGTTCGCCATCGCCCAACCGCATCGCTTCAACCGGATCGTCCTCGCGGGCATCGGCAAGAACATCTTCGATCGCGACGAAAACGGGACCGAGGCGATCGTCGCTGGGCTCGAGACCGTCGCGAGCGGCGGCGACCCGTCGGGTCTCGACAACACCGTTCGGCTGTTCACCCAGTACGCGAGCCAGCCCGGCAACGACATCGCCGCGCTCACCGCGGTCATGAAGCGTGCGCCGTCGACCGAGATCACCGCGGATGCGTGTGCCGCGGTCACCTGCCCGGTGCTCGTCGTGATCGGCGACAAGGACTTCGCGTATCCCGGTGACGAACTCGCCGCGGCGTTCCCAGCGGGCCGTTGTGAGACGTTGCGCGGTGTCGACCACTTCGCGACGCCCGAGTCGTTCGGCTTCTTCGACGCCGCGCTCGAGTTTCTCGACGCGATCTGACCGGCCTCAC
>JBAWHL010000131.1:0-3467 GCA_049593815.1 Ilumatobacteraceae bacterium
GCCGACCACGCGATCGCCGAGAAGTACGGCGTGTGGGTCGAGAAGAACATGTACGGCCGCAAGTCCATGGGCGTGCAGCGTTCGGCGTTCCTCATCGGTCCGACCGGAAAGGTCACCGAGGCGTGGCCGAAGATCTCACCGAAGGACACACCGACCAAGCTGCTCGCTGCGCTCGCCGACTGACGGCGTGATGCCTCGGGGTCAGAGTCCGGGCTGAACGGTGGCGCCGTGCGCCGTCCAGTACTCGTTGATCGACTTCTGGATGCGGAAGTACCAGATGAAGTTGCCGATGATCGGCAGCAGGAACCACAGGCCCCAGATCGCGGTGATGGGCGGCTCCTTGCCCTCGCGTCGGTAGAGCTGCTCGACCTCGGAGGCCAACAGGAACATGGTGACCGGGGAAATCAGCAGCGTGATGAAGAGGTAGGCGACGCCGCCGAGGCCCTTGTCAGAATGCCGCTTGAGCTCGTCACCGTTCTGATACGACCACACGATCGTCCAGATGCCGAACGTGACGATCGTGAGCAGGATGACCAACAGCGGCGAGCGCGGCTTGCCCACCGGACCGGCGGCGAACATCGCTGGCGCTGGGGTGGCCCCACCCATCGGCGGAGGAGGTGGCGAGGACGGCGGCGGAGGTGGCGAGGCTGGCGGCATGGCCCCCGGTGCGGCGGCGGGATCGGGCATCGACGGAGGCTGATCGCTCATGGGGCAACCGTAGACCCGCCCCCGTCGGCTCGTCGGCGATGGTGCGCATCGGGCAAGCTCGGCCGATGACCGGACTCCAGATCGACATCGACGCCGCCGCTGCCGGATTTGCCCCGGACCGATTGGCACGCATCGACCGCCACTTCCAGGGATACATCGATGACAAGAAGTTGACGGGTTGGCACATCGCCATCAGCCGCGGCGGCAAGATCGTGCACTCGTCCACCAGCGGCCATCGCGACGTCGCGAGCGGCGCGCCGTTCACCGACGACAGCGTGGTGCGCATGTTCTCGATGAGCAAGCCGATCACGTCGGTCGCAGCGATGATGCTCTACGAGGAAGGCGCCTTCGAACTCAAGTCACCGATCGCGAAGTGGCTGCCCGAGTTCGCGGACACGCCGGTCTACAAGTCCGGCTCGTTCCTCGCTCCGGTCACCGTGCCGCAGTCGGAGCCGATCCGGGTGTGGCACCTGCTGACGCACACCTCGGGGCTCACGTACGGCTTCCACAACAACCACGTGACCGACGCGATCTACCGACGGAACGGATTCGAATGGGGCAACCCGCCGGGCGCCGACCTCGCGGAGTGCTGCCGCCTGTGGGGCCAGATGCCCCTCGCCTTCCAGCCTGGATCCGAGTGGAACTACGGCGTCTCGACCGACGTGCTCGGACGGCTCGTCGAGGTCGTGTCGGGGATGCCGCTCGACGAGTTCTTCCGCACGCGGATCTTCGAACCACTCGGCATGACCGAGACCGACTTCCACGTCCACGAGGACTGCGTGGACCGGGCTGCCACGTTGTACGTCCGCAACCCGGCCACCGGGGAAGCTGTTCCCGCCCCCGATCCGATGGGACGGCTCGTCGACTCCCGCCCGACGATGCTCAGCGGTGGCGGCGGACTCGCGGGCACCGCGCACGACTACATGCGCTTCGCCCACATGCTGCGCAACCGCGGCGAACTCGACGGCGTGCGGCTGCTCGGCTCCCGAACGGTCGACTACATGACCCGCAACCACCTGCCCGGCAATGCCGACCTCGAGGCCTACGGCCGGCCACTGTTCGCGGAGACCAGCTTCGACGGCGTCGGCTTCGGCCTCGGCTTCTCGGTGGTTCTCGACTCCGCCGCGAACAAGGTGTTGCGTTCCGCCGGCGAGTACTCCTGGGGTGGTGCGGCCAGCACGATCTTCTGGGTCGATCCGACGGAGGACATCGTGGTGCTGTTCCTCACCCAGCTCCTGCCGTCGAGCACCTATCCCATCCGCAGCCAACTGAACCAGCTCGTCCAACAAGCCCTCGTCGACTGACCGTTACATCAGGGGTCAGTCCCCGTTTGTAACGTTCGTCCGCGCTCGGCTCGTCGTCGCCCGCGTGACAAATGGGGTCTGACCCCTGATGTAACGGGGGCTACAGGGTGTTGGTGATGGCGCCGGTTTCGGCGCCTTGGACCAGCTTGGCGTACTTGCCCAACACACCGGTGGTGTAACGGGGGGCGTTGGGGGTCCAGCCGTCGCGTCGCGTCGCCAACTCGGCCTCGTCGACCAACAGGTCCAGCGACTTCGTCGGCACGTCGATGCGAATCAGGTCGCCATCGTGCACGAACGCAATCGGGCCGCCGTCGGTCGCCTCGGGAGCGACGTGACCGATGCAGAAGCCCCAGGTGCCCCCGGAGAAACGGCCGTCGGTGATCAACGCGCAGTCACCGCCGCGGCCCGCACCCTTGAGAGCGCCGGTGATCGCGAGCATCTCTCGCATGCCGGGGCCACCGCGGGGGCCTTCGTACCGGATGACGATGACCGTGCCCGGCTCGATCGAACCGGCGAGGATCGCCTCCATCGCGAACGACTCGTCGTCGAACACCCGGGCGGGACCCTCGAAGTGCATTTGGGCGTCGGACAGGCCAGCGACCTTCACGACGGCGCCCGCAGGAGCGAGTGAGCCGGTGAGAACGTTGATGCCACCGGCCTGGTGGATCGGCGCGTCGAGCGGATGCACCACGACACCGTCGGCAGCCGGCGGGTCGATCTCGGCGAGATTCTCGGCCATGGTCTTGCCGGTGACGGTGAGCACGTCACCGTGCAGGAGCCCGGCGTCGAGCAGCATCTTGAGCACGACGGGGATCCCGCCGACCCGGTCGAGGTCGCTCATGTGGAACTTGCCACCCGGCTTCATGTCGGCGATGTGCGGAACCTTGTCGGCGATGCGATTGAAGTCGTCGAGGTCGAGGTCGACGCGCGCCTCGTTGGCGATCGCCAGGAGGTGCAGCACCGCGTTGGTCGAACCGCCGAGCGCGGACGTCAACGCGATCGCGTTCTCGAACGCCTGCTTCGTCATGATCTGGCGAGGCGTGAGCCCGAGGCGCAGCAGGTTCACGACGGCTTCGCCGGCGCGCTGTGCATCGACTTCACGGCGACCGTCGATGGCCGGCGGGGAGGCGGTCCCGGGCAGGCTCATGCCGAGACCTTCGGCGATCGAACTCATCGTGTTCGCGGTGAACATGCCGCCACACGCACCCTCTCCCGGGCAGGCCTTGGCTTCGATCTCGTGGAGTTCGTCCTCGGTGATCGTGCCCGCGGCGCAGGCACCGACCGCTTCGAAGACACTGGTGATGTCGAGCGCTTCGCCGTTGTGCTGACCCGGCATGATCGAGCCGTTGTAGACGAACACGCTGGCGAGGTCGAGACGGGCCGCAGCCATCAACATGCCGGGGATCGACTTGTCGCAGCCCGCGAGGCCGACGAAGCCGTCGAACCGCTCGGCGT
>JBAWHL010000132.1:0-8207 GCA_049593815.1 Ilumatobacteraceae bacterium
CCGGAACCCTCGCGAGGTCGACTCGTCACCGAGTGCACCGATCTCCACGCCGCCAGCCGCTAGGGCCGCGCGGAGTGAGGCCGAGCCGGGACGACGCTGTGGCGAACCGAACGCGACGAGCACCGCCGACCCGATCGCCGTGCCCAGGAACAGGGTGACCGCGACGCTGACCGGTGCCTGGGTGGCGCTGAGCACGCGGACGACCGCAGTGATGCCGACCGCAATCCAGGCGATCCGGCGCCAGAACGTGGACATCAAGGGCGAGGCCACCGACGCGCCGGCGACGAGGGCGGCGAGGTACGCCGCGGACGGGAAGTCGGTGGCGATGAAGGAGTTCGAGGGCAGATCCGTGATCGTCGTGGGAGGCGCCGCCCGATTGAGCCAATCGGTCAGCAGCAGCATGATGATGCCCGCGCCGACCGCCGCGCCGGCGACGAGCAGAGCCGCATCGCGAGTGCGTCGAACCAGCAGCCACCCGACGATCACCAGCGGAATCACGACGATCGAGACCTGCGCGAGGCCGACCAGTGCGTAGCGCAGTGGGTCAGGAATGCGGCTGAAGAGCTCGACCAGGTCGGTCGACACGTTCGTCAACGCGGTGGGAAACGCGGCGGTGATCGCGAGGACGATGCCGAGCAACGTGACTCGGACGACGAGGCGCGCGACGTCGACCGGGTGACGTTGCCACTCCCGGCGGTCTCCTTCACGCAAGGCGGTGGGGGCCGCCGTTGTCGTACTCACCGGCACAGCATGCACCATCGGTCGGTCTCCGCGAAGGATCGTCGGGGCGTGGCCATCGCTGTCGACGACCGGATTCGTTCGGCCATCACCCGAGCACGTCGTGCAGCGCGTTGACGGCTCGTTCGAGGTCCTGATTCGATGTGTAGTGCACGAACGACAGCCGCACGACACCGCGGTCGGGATCGACACCGAGACCGTCGAGCACGCGGGCCGCGTAGTAGTGACCGGAACTCGTCTGGACGCCCCGTTCGACCAACCCTCGAGCCACGTCCTCGGGTTCCATGCCCAGTGGGCAGAACGCGACCGTCGGACAGCGATGGCCCTGTTCGCCGGTGACCGTCGCAGGTCCGAGCAGCCGGACGTCGTCGCGGCCGGCGAGCACGCCGAGGAGATGGGGCGTCAACGCGTCCTCGTGGTCGCGCCACAGTCGAGAAACCGCTGCGACGGCCGTCCGCACGTCGTCGGACGCGGAGCCACCATGGTGGACGTGGAGCGCTTCGACGTAGTCGAGCACGGCGCCGGCCGCGGCGACCTGGGCGTGATCGGGTCCGGCCGGGTTCAGCCGCTTGTCGGGGATCTCCGCGTTGAAGAAGTGGCTCTGGTTCGGCAGTTCGGTCATCAACCCCGACCGCACGACCATCAGTCCTTGATGCACCGAATACGTCTTGTAGAGGCTGAACAGGTACACGTCGGCGCCGATCGCACCGACGTCGGGCAGGCTGTGCGGGGCGAAGGAGACTCCGTCGACGACGACCCTCGCGCCGAACTGATGCGCGAGTCTCGTGATGCTGGTGACGTCGTTCTCCTGCCCGATGATGTTGGACGCGTGCGGCACCGTCACCAGACCGGTCCGTTCCGACAGCAGTGCTTCGAACTCGGCGATGTCGAGCAGCCCGGTCGAGGGGTTGGTTCGCCACTCCCGAATCGTGCAGCCGACCTGCTCGGCGGCGCGGCGGATGGCGCCGGTGTTCGCTTCGTGATCCTGATTGGTGACGATGACCTCGTGACCGGGCTCGAGAACCTCGGCGAAGGCATGCGCGAGGACATAGGTGTTCATCGAGGTCGACGGGCCGAACACGACCTCCCGAGTCTCAACGCCGAGTGCGCTCGCCCACCGGTCGCGCGAGTGGTCCATCGCTGCACCGGCATCGTGCGACGACGCGAACTCGCTGTAGGGCTGCACCTTGAGATCGGTGTAGTAGCCGGTCAACGCGTCGATCGTCTGCCGACACGCGAACGAGCCGCCTGCGTTCTCGAAGAACGACTGGTCGTCGTTGATCGGGCGGTCGAACGCGGGGAAATGGGAACGGACGAAGTCGAGATCGAGCGGCACCCACTCAACGTACCGTCCGAGGATCGGCCAGGATGTTGTGGTGACGACACCCAGCGAACCCTCGACCATCGATGAACTGACGACACCGGCCCTGATCGTGGACACCGCGACGTTCGATCGCAACCTGGCCGCGATGGACAGCCTGCTCCCGGGTGCGGCCCTGCGACCGCACGTGAAGGCCTTCAAGTCGACCGACATCGCGCGACGCCTGCACAGCGACGGGCACACCGGATTCTGCGCGGCCACGCCCCGCGAGATCGAGGGGATGGCGGCCGCCGGTCTCGGCGATGACCTGCTGCTCGCCAACGAGACCCTCGACACCGAACGGCTCGGCGCGCTGAACGACATCGCCAGCGTGACCGTCGCCGTCGATTCCGACGCCACCCTCGACGCGGCGATCCGCGGCGGCATCCGCTCGGTCCTGATCGACATCGACGTCGGCCTCCCCCGCTGCGGCTGTGATGTCGATGAGGCCGCACGCCTCGCGGACCGCGCACGCACCGCGGGGCTCGAGGTGCGTGGCGTCATGGGCTACGAGGGGCATCTCATGATGGTCCATGACCGCGACACGAAGCGGGCGAAGGTCGGGGAGGCCATGGCAATTCTGCTCGACGCTCACGACCGCGTCGGTGGCGACATCGTCTCCGGCGGGGGCACGGGAACGTTCGACCTCAACACGTGGTGCACCGAGATCCAGGCCGGCTCCTACACGTTGATGGACACCCAGTACGACGAACTCGAGAGTCCCTTCGAGAAGGCGCTCGCGGTGCTCGGCACCGTGATCTCGGTGAACGCGAAGGGGTGGATCATCGCCGACGTCGGTCTCAAGGCGCTTGGTATGGATCACGGCAACCCGTCCTGGGACGAGGGCGACGTGTTCTTCTGCTCCGACGAGCACATCACGCTGGCCCCGCGCGAGCTCAGCGACTGGTCCGTCGGTGACCGCGTCCGGATCTGGCCCTCACACGTGGACCCCACGGTTGCGCGCCACGAACAGATGTGGCTCGTCGACGGCGACCGCGTCATCGACCGCTGGGCCATCGACCTCCGCCACTGGTGACACCCCGGGTCGCTCGTCGACATCGCATCCGCCGATCGGGCAGCCTGGGAGTTCGAGTCAGTGTCCGTACTGCATCACGAGTCGTTGCCCGAGCTCAAGGAGTTCGGTTCTCAAGTCAGTCGGTGCGAGGACTTCGACGACCGCGGCGAAGGCGGCGAGTTGCGCGGCGGGACTGTGAGTCGTTGGGAACGTGATCTCCACATGGAGTCGGCCGCCTTCTTCGGTGGTGGCGGTCGTCGAGTCGACCGCGACGCGGTCCTGGCCGAACTGAGCGTGGAGCCAGGTGACGGCTCGTGGTTCGGCCAGAACGCTGACGATCTGTTCGCCTCGCAGCTCGGCGATGTTGGCGGCGATGGTGTCCCATTCTCGTCGGAGATCGAAGTCCGGTGGCCGGAGGGCGGGCACGTCGGTGAGCTGGGCCGACTGAACTCTCCACACGCGGAACGTTCGCTGTCCCTCGTCGGTCCCGGCGACGAGATACCAGGTGTTTCGCTTCGACACGAGTCCGAACGGGTGGATGGTTCGTTCGGTGACGTTGCCCTGTCGGTCCCGGTAGCCGAGGTGGACCTGGACTCCGGTGACGATGGCCTGTTGCAGCGTCTCGAGGTGGGGAGGTGGTTGCGGGCCGTCGCTGCCCCACTCGGCAGGGTCGAGCACGATCGCCGCTGCCGCTTGTTCCGCTTCGGCCCTGAATGTCTCGGGGAGCGCCTGAATGAGCTTGCGAAGCGCCGCTTTTGCTTCCGGGGTCACGGCCGACGAGGGACCAGCGATGAGGAACAGGGTTCTGGCTTCGGCTGCAGTCAGGCCGCTCAGGTCGGTACGGGCTCCGCCGACGAGGGACCATCCTCCATTGCGACCGGGTTGGGAGTAGACGGGAATTCCGGCGATGGAGAGGGCTTCGAGGTCGCGGCGGGCGGTGCGGGTGGACACTTCGAGTTCGGCGGCGACCTGGGCGGCGGTGACGCGGCCGCGCGTCTGCAGAAACAGCAGAGTGGCCACGAGGCGGTCGGCGCGCATGCGACGAGTTTCTCACCGAATATGGCCAATAGGTGGCCATATTGGGGTCGAAGATGCAGTTCATGAACCAACAACAGCGCACCTCGACCACGACCACCGCCGACCGCACAGACCCGCGGCAGCTTCTCGACCGGGCGGTCGCCACCGGCGGGTCCGTCATCGCCGGCGTCCGACCCGACCAGCTCACCGCCCCCACGCCGTGCTCCGAGATGGATGTGCGCGCCATGCTCGGCCACCTCGTCGCCGTCGTCGGCCGCATCGCCGCGCTCGGGAATGGCGACGACCCCTTCGCCGTCGACGAGACACCCGCGCCCGACGACCGTTGGTCCGACGCCTGGGCCGCATCGATCCGCAGCGCCGCGGACGCGTGGAGCGCCGATGCCGTGCTCGAACGGCCCATGGCACTGCCGTGGATCCAGGGGAACGGCGCCCTGGTCCTGTCGTCCTACTTCTCGGAACTGACCGTGCACACGTGGGACCTCGCGATCGCGACCGGACAGCAGCCCGACTGGGACGACGCCGTCGTCGCCGCTGCGCTCGCCGGACGCGACTTCCTCCCCGCGGAGAACCGCCGCGCTCTCTTCGAGGAGATCTCCACCGCGATGGGTCTCGACGAGGTCGCGATGCCGTTCGCCGAGGCGGTCCACATCGCCGACGATGCGCCTGCCATCGACCGCCTCATCGCCTGGAACGGTCGCAACCCGGACTGGTCGAGCGGGCGCCCAGCGGTCACTTCAGGTTGAGTTGCCAGGGGACGCCGAGCCCGGATCCGGGAGTCTTCCGTTCTACTCGTCGATCGGATGGGAACGCGACGCGTCCTGCGGGCTCTTCAGGCCGATTCGGTGGCCGTCGGCGTCGCAGACGATCGCGTAGCGCGCACCGAAGAACGTGTCCCACGGTTCGACGCTGCTGTGGTAGCCCGCACCCACGACACGGTCATGGAGGGCATCGACGGCGTGTCGGCTCGGCACGTTGATGTCGATGACGGTGGAGCCGGCGCTCGGTCCTGAATACGCGGGGTCCCAGAGGCGCGCGAAGTCGGGCTCGTGCACGACGAGATTCATTCCGTTCTCGAAGCTGATGACCGCCGCCTTGGGGTGTCTCGGTGCCCACGAGAACCCGAGGACTTCCCAGAATGACTTCGCCCGCTCGAGGTCGGTCACGATCAGATTCACTTGGGCGAGTCCCTGCATCGAAGCATCATCGCGCGAAGATCCCAGATCGAAGTCCCGGTGGGACCTCGACTGAGCGAGGCCACGTCGGGCCTTCAGTACCTTCGCGTCAAACGACTGCCGGTCTCCGACTGAATCGAGAGCAGCAACATGGGTGAACCGAACGGATTCTCGTGGACTCGACGCAAGGGCGGCGAGGTGATCATCGAACACCACGGTCGGAAGGCGGCCACCCTGCGAGGCCGTGCGGCCGAGGACTTCCTGGATGACGTGAGCCTCGGCAACGAGCAGGAGATCATGGCGAGGGCGACCGGCAACTACAAGCGCGGCAACGAACGGACGAGTCGAGACCACCCACGAAACCGCTGAACGGGTCCTCTCGACACTGCGGGCGCTCAGCGTTCCTCGTCGGGAGGTGCACAATTGAGGGGCCCGTTCCCGATGCCGACGACGGTGTCGCCGTCCAGCGTGAAGCCGGTCGGGTTGACGCCGTCGTTGCCACGGACGGTCACGCGATCATCGTCGACGCCGAGGGTCCGATCCGCTGGGTAGGCCGCCCGGAGGTCGTCGCGCGTCGAGCCGACGCCGATTCCCTCCCCCGTCGTGAATCCGGTCGCGACCGGGTCGGCGTGGGCTTCGTCGGTCGGAACGAGGAGCTCGGCGTCCTCGGACCCGACCGCCCAGGCGAGCAGGGTCTCTGTTCCCACGGCCGGGTCGGCCCCGTCCTCGGGTGCGGCCGTGCGTTGCAGGAAGGTCATCCTGAAGTCACCCCATCGAACCGTGCGAGCGGCACTGTCCGCGAAGCACAAGCCGTCGTCCACCTGGACGAACCCGGTGTCGGACGTCGGGACTCCGAGGCGGTCCGAGACGACGTGGACGACGTCGTCGCTCGGTCGTTCGACGAACACCGGAATGCCGAACACGGATGCGGCGAGAACGTCCAACGCCCCGGACACCTCCTCGCTGACTGGCGCGACGGTCGGCGCGACGGCGGTCGTGCCGACCGTCGGCGGGGAGGAAGCGTCGGCGACGGGCGTGGTCGCGGGGATGGACGTGCTCGCGGCGACGCTGGTCGGCGGTTGTTCGAGTTCGGGTGTGGTTGCCGCGGCGGTCGACGGCGCAGTCCCACCGGGCTCGTCGGCCGACGAACATGCTGTCACCGCAACGAGGCAGCAGATCGAAGCGAGCACGGCGGTCGGTCGTCTTGTCATGCGTGGCGTCTACCCAACCCGGCGATCCACGAACCGTCGGCCCAGTGACGGTGGACATCGGGGGACGGTCGCGACATGACGAGCACCCCACGACGGCCGCATCGCGACTGGACGACGGGCCCGATGGGCCGCGCCACTGCGAAGCGGATTACTGGGCGCCGATATCGAGTGCGTTCTCGAAGCGTGCGAACGTCTGGTCGATGTCGTCTGGGATGACCTCGACCCTCCTCGTGGCCGGTCGCTGCTCGAGAACTCGGACGAACGCGTCGTACATCTGGCCGACCGGGTCGGCATGCTCCGAGCGGTCGACCAGCGCTGCCGCGTCGTGATGAGCCTGCGCGCTCGGCGCTGCTCGACGTTCAGCGAACGCAGTGATCGCACGGGAGCGGTCGATCCACAGCGCGGTCTCCACGAACGTCGCTGCGCCCCGTCTGGCGACGCCAGCGAGTTGCTCGATGAAGTCAGTGCGCCCGAGGAACTGCGGAACAATGACATCGCGTCCCACCGCGAGGTGCGTCTCGGCCATGACCAATGCGAGTGAACGAGCAGTCAGCCCGGCTGTTGATGGATCGTCCAGCCAGGCGCCGAGCATGCCGCGAACAACGTCGATGTCGAGATTGAGCGCGAGCGGTCGTGAGTCGACGAAGCGCTGTGCGATCGTCGACTTCCCGCTCGCCGGCGGACCGTTCAGCAACACGAGCACCGCCATCACCGCAGCGTACGCGCCTGCGTCTGAGCCGGGATTGTGCGATGCGCTGCTTGGGCGGTCGTGTCTGTGAAAGTGCGGCGGCGCAATTGGGCCGATATGCCGGTGATCCACCCGCCCGTTCTGACTGTCGGTGACGATGGTGCAGCGCGGGCCTGACCGCCGGGCGGGTCGTTCTGTGCGCGTCAAGTGTGCGGGTTCGTCACGTGCCGGCGAGTCCGAGGAACACCACGAGTGCACGCGAGAGGCGGATCATGTCCTCGTCGCTCAACTCCCCGACGTGCTCTCCGAGTTTGGAGCGGGGAATGGTGGTGATCTTGTCAATCATCAGTCGACTGGTTTCCCTGATACCGGTGGTCTCATCGGCCTCGACGAGCAATCGCAGCAGGGGTGCATCGGTCGGATCGGTCGTGAAGGCGCAGACGGTAACCGACGCCGTGGCGTCGAAGCGGTCGTCTTGCACGATGACGACCGGTCGCGGCTTGCCGACGTATCCGCTTCCTGCCGACGCGGTCCAGATCTCCCCGCGCTTCACTCCTCGTCGGCCAGCGCGTCAATGAATGCTTGATCGTCGGCTTCGTGTCGACTCGACGCGATTGCGAGCGATTGGCGGTGTGCCTGCTCGGCGAACTGAGGGGACCGCACATCGGGAACCCAGATTTGAATCGGCCGAAGTCCCTGTTCGCGAAGTCGCTGGCGGTGAGCGCGGACACGGATGGCGGTAGGGGACGAAGACTGTCGGCGAGCCATGCAGGCTACGTTACATGTAACGATGCCGACCGAGGCAATATCGCGGGTCGGACACGCGATTCTGTTGCACTGCACTGGGGCCGCAGTGTGGCGCGGGCCGTGCCAGATCGCCGGTGATTATCCGGACGATTATCGAGCGCTCTTGCGGATACCCCGGCACTCGCTCGACCACTTGCGTCGGGCGCACATACCGGGCATTCTGCTCGGGTGCGTTCGC
>JBAWHL010000133.1:0-8140 GCA_049593815.1 Ilumatobacteraceae bacterium
CCTCGCGACCATGGACCCGGCCGACTTCGAGCGAGTGCTGATCGCCCCGCCGTATCCGCCACAGGTCGCGAGCACCTACAGCGCACGCTGCGCCGGGCCGCAGGGCATCACTTTGCTCGACGGCTTCGAGTGCTGGCTCTATCAGCACGGACTCCGCCACATGGGCGAGATCGAACTCGCCCGTGGCCTCGTCGGCCTGGGCGGCATGACGTCATAACCATCGCAACCGCCACCGCCACCGCCATCGCCGACACCGCCATCACCCTGAGCGATGAGCCGCTGCACCTCCGGCGGTGCATTCGCTCATCGGCTCGCCGATCACGCGCCCGATGCCAGCCAGCGATGAGCCGCTGCACCGCCGGTGGTGCGTTCGCTCATCGCTTCGGGGCCCTCGCTGAGCTGTCTGGTCAGTCCCAGTCGATGGCGTTGAGAGTGGCGATCCAGGCGTCGCGGACCTCGAGCACGTCGGGCGTCGGTGCCCCGTCGATGCCGGCGATCGTGAGGCTGACGGTCGACGAGCCGGCATCGGGAACGAGCTCGAGGCGGCACCAGCAGCCCAGCGGGTCGTCGAGCACGACCTCCAGCCGGTAGGGCGGCTCGTCGTCGAGCACCTCGCCGAGCAGTGTCGCTGCGACGAGCAGCCCCTCGAACGCCTCCACCGGCAGCGCCTCGACCACGAACGACGGCATGTCGCGGGCAAACCCTGCCGGGGACGGCTCGCCATCGGCGCGCGGTGACCGACCCGGCTGCACGGCCTCCCCCGCCGACGATGTCGGTTCCGAGCCGGGCCCGGGCGCTGTCGACGCGCCAGTCGGTGACGTCGAACCGGACGGCGAGCCACCGGAGGATCCTCGTTGCTCGATCGCTCTGATCGCCACGTCGGCTGCCTCGTTGACGGCCTGCATCTGCGTTGCGTCGCCACCGCGATCCGGATGATGTTCGATGGCGAGACGGCGCCGCGCTGCTCGAACATCGTCCACCGTCGCACCGGCGTGCACCCCGAGGACGATGAGCGCCTCGGACAAGGGAGACGAGGACGAGAACGCCACGTCAGGCCCCGACGTCGCGAAGCGCTGCGTAGCGTTCACGCACGTCGCCGGAGTCCACGGCGTCGATGACGGCCGAGGTCGCTCCCGAATCTGCACGGAGGCCCCAACGGTCCTGGACCGCCCGATGATCGGTCCCGCCGGCGATGGCCGCAGCCTGCACCGCCGCGCCGGTGGCAACCGCCTGCTCTGCGGCGGAGAGCACGACCGGCAGGTCGACGAGCCCGGCGATCACCGCTCGGAGCGCCGTCGAGCGCGCGCCGCCACCGACGAGCACGACCCGGCCGACGACCGGGGCGTGGGCACGCAGCGCGTCGAGCGCATCGAGCAGCCCACAGGCCACCCCGTTCACCGCTGCCCGTGCGAGCCGCTCGCGAGTGACATCGCTGCGAATGCCGCCGAGCACGCCACGAGCGTCGGGTCGATCCGGCGTTCGTTCCCCATCGAGGTAGGGCAACAGCACCGGCACGTCGCCGTCGGCGGCGAGGGCCAACCGGTCGAACTCGGCATGGTCGACACCGAGCAGATGTCGGAACGCGTCGAGCACCTTGGCGGCGTTCGACGTGCACACGAGCGGGAGGTAGCGGCCGGTCGCGTCGGCGAAACCGGCCACGGCACCGGACGCATCGGCCGTCGGCGTCTCCGACACGCCGAACGCGGTGCCCGACGTCCCGATCGAGATGACCGCGTCACCCGGCGCCAGCCCGAGACCGAGCGCTGCGGCCATGTTGTCGCCGGTTCCCGGAGCGACGGCGATCGACCCCCAGTCGCCAGCCACGTCCAACGGCCCGAGCACCGTCGGCACCACATCGGCCCATTCCCGATCACCATCGATGATCTGGAGGAGATCCCAGCGGTACTCCCCCAACGACGGCGACCAGTACCCCGTCCCCGACGCGTCGCCGCGGTCGGTGGTGTAGTCGCCGGTCAGCCGGTGCGTCAGATAGTCGTGCGGCAGCAGCACCCGCGCGATCCGCTGCCACGCGTCGGGGTGCGACCGGTGCAGCCACGAGAGCTTGGTGACCGTGAAGGCGGCCAACGGCACACTGCCGACGGCATCGACCCACGCCTGGTCCGAGCGCTGCTCGCGCAGCCAACCCGCGTCGGGAGCGCTCTCGGTGTCGTTCCACAACTTGGCCGGGTGCACGGGCTGGTCATCACCGTCGAGCGCGACCATGCCGTGCTGCTGGCCGCCGACGCTGATCGCCGCGATCGACGACGCTCCAGGCCGCCCGGGGATCGCGCCCAGCGCTCGATCCCATGCCTGTTCGAACGCACCCCACCACGATGCCGGGTCCTGTTCGCTGACCGGCGGCGTCACCGTCGCGTGCGGAGCGGCTCCCGAGCCGACGATCTCACCGGAATCGAGATCGCGGATCTCGACCTTGGTGGACTGTGTTGACGAATCGACCCCGGCGACGAATGGCACGCCGCGGACCTTAACGCTGCGGACCTTAACGCTGCGGACCTCGACGCTGCGGACCTCGACGCCGCGGACCTCAACGCCGCGGTTTCGGGTCCTCGTCGCCGATCCACTCCGGAGGGTGCCCCCAGCGGTCGTCGAAGGTGACGTCGGAAATCGGCCGGCGCTTCACCGGGCCGTGGTTGCCTGCGGGCACGCCCAGGGTGACGCACGCGGACAGCGCCACCTCGTCGGGGATGCCCAGCAGGTCGCGGAGTTCTCGCTCCACCGCCAAGTGCCACATGGTCAGGGCACCGCCGTACCCGAGGGCCCGAGCCGCGAGCAGCAGGTTCTGACAGGCTGGGTACACCGACGCCCCCTCGTATGGCGACGGCGACCGGTAGCGCTCCAGACAGACGAGCACGACGACCGGGATCTGCTCGAACCAGTCGACGTACTGCTGCATCGAGTCGGCGAACCTCGACGGGCGATAGCCGTCGGCCTCGCGCTTGGCCGCCCATCCGACGCGGAAGGCATCGCCGAGCAACGACTTCGCCGCCGCGGCATTCGGACCATCACGCAGCACCATGAACCGGAAGGGCTGCCGGTTGGACCCCGACGGCGCCCGCCCCGCGTGCCACAGGATCGCAGCGAGATCCTCGTCGGGGATCGGCGCGTCGGTGTATCGGCGGATCGCTCGGGTGGACCGGAGTCCCTCGAGCAACGAGACCTGGTCGGCAGGTGTCGCGTCCGGCTGCACCGGGCCCGGAGTCACCGTCCCTGGAAGTCCGGGTCCCGCTTCTCCATGAACGCGGCCACCCCTTCGGAGAAGTCCGCGGTGCGCAACAACGGAAGCAGCTGCAGGAACACGTGATGGACGTTCTGTTCGAACGTCTCGGTCTCGGCCGCACGCATCATCCGCTTGATCGCCCGCACGGCCAGCGGTGCGTTCGCCGCGATCTCGCCGGCCAGCGCGGCGGTCGCCGACTCGAAGTCGTCCTTCGCGACGACCTGGTTGACCAGGCCGAGTTCGAGCGCTTCGGGCGCGGTCAGCGTGCGGCCGGTGAAGGCGATCTCCGCCGCCTTCGCATACCCGACCATCCGCGGCAACAACCAGGTCCCACCGCTCTCGGGCAGGATGCCGCGCTTGGCGAATCCGGAGTTCAGCTTTGCGTGCTCCGCGGCGATGCGGATGTCGCACCCGAGCGCGAGGTCGAGGCCGTACCCCGCAGCACCTCCGTTGAGCGCGCACACCGTGGGGGTGTCGATGTTGTGGAGCACGACCGGCGGCGCGTCGCGCAGCTCGAACTCGCTGACGGCACCGTCACCGCCTCCGAGACTCCCGAGCCCGCCCTTGGGTCCCGCCATCTGGGCCTGCAGATCGAGACCCGCACAGAACGCTCGCCCCGCGCCGGTCAGGACGATGCAGCGGACGTCGTTGTCGCGGTCGGCTCGCAGCAACAGCTCGCTGATCTCGCGCAGCATGATCGGCGAGATCGTGTTCATGCGCTGCGGAGCGTCGAGCGTGAGTGTCGCGATGTGGTCAGCAACCTCGTAGCGCACCTCCGAGACGGGTGCATCGGGGGTGTCGGACGGGGTGTCGGATTGGGTGTCGGCGGTGGGTTCGTTCACAACCACGAAACGGTAGTGCCTGGCTTTCGATCACCACGATGCCTACACTCGTTGCACCTTACGAGTACGGGCATCCCGCCCGTACCCCAACAAGGGGGAGAAAACACAACATGCAGAAATCACGCGCGAAGCGCGTTGGTGCCCTGCTTGTCGGTCTGACTCTCGTTGCCGCAGCTTGCGGCAGCGACGATGACGGCGACGGCGCAGCAAGCACAGACGCACCCGACACCACTGACGAGACGACGGACGGCACCGACGCACCGGATTCCGGCAGCGACGGCAGCTGCGAGTCCGATGGTGTCCTCACCATCGGAACGATCCTGCCCGTGACAGGTGACCTCGCATTCCTCGGACCGCCCGAAGTGGCCGGTACGAACCTCGCCGTCGAAGACATCAACGCCGCTGGTGGCGTGCTCGGCGTCGACGTCGTCATCGAACAGGGTGACTCTGGTGACACCACCACCGACACCGCGAACCTCGAAGTCGACCGCCTCCTGGCGGCCAACGCCGACGCGATCATGGGTGCTGCCTCCTCGGCCGTGTCCAAGACCGTGATCGACAAGATCACCGGTTCGTGCGTCATCCAGTTCAGCCCGGCGAACACCTCGCCTGACTTCACCACCTACGAAGACGACGGCCTGTACTTCCGTACGGCACCGTCCGACCTGCTGCAGGGCCGCGTGCTCGCCAACACCGTCCTCGACGATGGTGCCGAGACCGCATCGATCCTGTACCGCCAGGAGAGCTATGGCGTCGGCCTGGCCGAGTCGTTCACCGAGAACTTCGAGGCCAACGGTGGCACCATCGACGAGTCGCTCGCCTACGCGGTCGACACCGAGAGCTTCGACGCTGAAATCGACGCCCTCGTCGAAGCCGGCTCCGACGCGATCATCGTCATCGGCTTCGCCGAGACCGCCAGCATCATCACCACGATGAACGAGCGTGGCATCGGCCCCGACTCGGTCGCCGTGTACGGCACCGATGGCAACATCGGTATCGGCAGTGAGATGGACGACCCGAGCATCCTCGCCGGATTCAAGGGCACCGTCCCGTCGATCGACCTCGGCACGATCCAGGACTTCCTGGCCCGTCTCGACGAGGCCGGCGCCGGCGGCGAGTACAGCTACGGCGCAGAGAGCTACGACTCCGTGATCATCACGGCGCTCGCAGCTGCTGTTGCTGGCACCGACGATCCGTCCGCCATTGCGGCCGAGATCAACGGCGTCACCAAGGACGGCGAAGTCTGCACCAGCTTTGCTGACTGCATCGCCCTCGTCGATGCCGGAACCGACATCGACTATGACGGCTTCGGTGGCCCGTACGACTTCGCAGACGCAGGGGAGCCGGCCGCGGCCAGCTTCCGTATCTGGGTCTACGACGGCGATTCGGATCCGAACAGCGAACTCGACACCTACGTCTTCGCCAGCTGAACAGCTGACGAACACTGAACACCTGAACACCTGAACAGAGCCCGTCGTGACGGCCCCCCGGGGTCGTGGCGGCGGGCTCTGTCGCGTGCCAGCTACGGTGACGACCTGCGTGAAGCGACGCGACTGGTTGCTCCTGGCACCGATGTGTGCAGCGCTGGCTGCTGCCACCGCGTGCGCCGACGGGGCCGGTGGCCCGTCGTCCCGGCCCGACGCCCATCTCGACCCGGCCGCATCCGTTCCGGCAGGCGTCGACCTCGAGTTCGTGGCTGACTATTCGCGGTACCTGTGGCACACCCGACGGCTCGTCGTACAGACGACGAACCACGGCGACACACCCGTGGAGGTCACCCACGTCGCGCTGCGCACCGGACACTTCACTCCCCTCGACGCGGAGGCGAAGTCCACCACCATCGCACCGGGTGCCCGCGTGGACGTCCAGGTCGACTTCGGCGAGGTCATCAGCTGCACCGACGAACCGGTCGGGTCGACCGAGGTCCTCGTCGAGCTCGGCGCACCGTCACTCGACCGACCGACGAGCTTCCTCGCCGAGCTCGATCCCCGGCCGCTCGACGACATCCGCAACCGCGAGTGTGCCCGCCGACAGGTCACCGACGCCGCCTCCATCGCGTTCGGCCCCACCACGATCGTCGACACCGACGACCCGACCGCTCCGAGCCCGACCACGATGCAGACAACGCTCGAGATCGATCGTCGGGCCGGCACCGATCCCGTGGTGATCACCTCGGTGCAAGGAAGCGTGATCATCGCGCTGCACGCGCCCGACAGCGGCGAGCCGGTCGCACGGTTGGGTGCCGACGATCAGCACGTCTCGACACCGGTCGAGCTGTTCATCGCCCGGTGCGAGCCGCACGCGGTCAGTCAGAGCACCCTGACGTGGGTTCTGAGCGCGTTCGTGTCCGTCGATGGAGCAACGCCGCACAAGCTGCCGATCGACATCGATGCGGCCATGCACGCCGAACTTCAGGCCATGATCGACGACTGCATCGCCCGACTCGCTGCGGAGCAGTGACGCTCAGGACGTGGTGCGAGCCAGCGTGCCGAGGTACAGCTCGATGACCTTGGGGTCGTGCAGAAGGTTTCGGCCGGTGTCGGTGTAGGCGTTCGTGCCCTGATCGAGCACGTACCCGCGATGACAGATCTGCAGACAACGGCGAGCGTTCTGCTCGACCATCACCACGGACACGCCCGCAGCGTTGATCTCACGGACTCGCAGGAAGACCTGGTCCTGCAGTACCGGCGAGAGTCCGGCGGACGGCTCGTCGAGCAGCACCACCGACGGATCCATCATGAGCGCCCGGCCCATGGCCAGCATCTGGCGTTCGCCACCCGAGAGCGATCCCGCCCGCTGGCTCAGCCGTTCGGCGAGGCGAGGGAACATGTCGCTGACATACGCGATGCGCTCCTTCACCTGCTTGGGACGCAGGAAAGCGCCCATCTGCAGGTTCTCTTCGACCGACAACGACGGAAACACGTTGTCTCGCTGGGGGACGTACCCGATGCCCCGCTCGACGAGTTCGTGGGCGGCCGCCGACGAGATGTCCTGGCCCTCGAAGAGCACCGCGCCCTCGCGGATCGACAACAGACCGAACAACGCCTTCAACAGGGTCGACTTGCCGGCACCGTTGGGACCGATGATCCCGATCAGTTCACCGCGGCGCAGTTCGAGCGAGCAGCCGTTGAGGATGTCGACACCCGGCACGTACCCCGCCCGGATGTTGTCGACGTGGATCAGCAGGTCGTCGCTCATATCAGGCCCCGATCGTCATCGTCTTCCAGGTCCGGATCCGACGCCTCCGGCTGCGCGTTCGCCAGGTCGACGGGCACGTTCGCCGGGATCGCGCCGGTCTCCTCGATGTCGTCGAAGAAGTCACTGTCGGTGTGCGACCCGAGGTACGCGTCGATGACGTCCTGGTTCGCACCGATGTCGTCGGGTGTCCCTTCGGCGATGATCTTGCCTTCGGCCATCACGACGACCCAGTCCGAGATGTCTCGCACCACGTCCATGTCGTGCTCGACGAAGATCACGGTGCGACCCTCGGCGCGCAGACCCTTGACGTGCCCGAGCAGCGACTGCGTCAGGGCCGGGTTGACACCCGCCATCGGCTCGTCGAGCATGACCAGCTTGGGTTCGGTCATCAGCGCCCTGGCCATCTCGACCAGCTTGCGCTGACCGCCCGACATCGTTCCGGCGAACTCGTCACGCATGTGGGTCAGGTTGAACCGATCGAGCAGCGCGTCGGCGCGTGCCTCGACCTCGGCCTCCTGCTTGCCCCAGACCGGCAGCAACGCCTTCCAGAAGCTCTCACCGATCTGGCCGGTGGCACCGAGCTTCATGTTGTCGATGACCGTCATGCGCGACAGCGCCTTGGTCAACTGGAATGTGCGCACCATCCCCCGCTTGGCGAGCTTGTACGGGGCGACCCCGGAGATCACCTTGCCGTCGAGCTGCGTCTTGCCGGTGTTGGGCTTGTCGAAACCGGTGAGCAGGTTGAAGAACGTCGTCTTGCCGGCGCCGTTCGGTCCGATGAGGGCCGTGATCGACCCCCGTTGGATCTCCAGGTGTTCCACGTCGACGGCTTTGAGACCACCGAAATGACGGCTCACGTGAT
>JBAWHL010000134.1:0-8293 GCA_049593815.1 Ilumatobacteraceae bacterium
TCACTCTGTTCTACTTCTGGCCGTTCCTGACCCTGCTCGCGGAGGCGGTCACCGGCACTGCGGTCACCGAGACGCTCGGCCGCTCCCAGACCTGGGAGGTCATCTGGTTCACCACGTGGCAAGCCGCCGCGTCCACCTTGCTCACCGTGGCAATCGGGCTCGCCCCGGCCTACGTCGTGGCCCGCTTCCAGTTCCTCGGGCGCAGCGTGCTGATCGGGTTGCTGACAGCGACCTTCGTGCTGCCCACGGTGGTCATGGGTGCGGCGTTCCTCGCGTTGCTGCCATCGTCGCTCGACCGGACGGTGTGGGCGGTCATCGGTGCCCACGTCGCGTTCAACGTCGCTGTGGTCGTGCGCGTCGTCGGCGCCCTCTGGGAGCACCTCCCGACCGACATGGAGGATGCCGCGGCCACCCTGGGGGCCACCCGCTGGAGAGTGTTCACCCAGGTCTCGTTGCCGTTGATCCGACCCGCCGTCATCGCCGCGGCGACGATCGTGTTCCTGTTCACGTTCACCTCGTTCGGCGTCATCCGCATCCTCGGCGCCCCGGGCACCCGGACGATCGAGGTCGAGGTCTGGCGCCGCACCACCCAACTCGGCGACACCGGAGGTGCCGCCGTCCTGGCCCTGCTTCAGCTCGCCATCCTCGGCGTCGTGATCGTCGCCACCACGATGATCGGGCGGCGCAGCAGCCGGGCGCTGGCGCTGCGCCCGCGTGCGGCACGCCGACGCGCCGGCACCTCTGCGCAACGTTGGTTCGTTCGTGTCGTCGCGACCGGTGCCGCGCTCACGGCGCTCGTTCCGCTGTCTGCCCTGGTGATCCGATCGTTCTCCACGCCCGCGGGGTGGTCGACCAGCGCCTGGACCCACCTCGGCCGGACCGAGATCCGACCCGGTATTCGTGTCGGCGCCGACCCCCTGGACGCGATCGGCAACTCGCTGTCGACGGCCGCATGGGCGACCGTGTTCGCGGTGGTGATCGGCGGTCTCGCCAGTCTGTCGATCGCGGCCGCCCAACGACATGGACGCCTGATCGACGGCGGCCTCATGCTCCCGCTCGGCACCTCCGCGGTCACGATTGGACTGGGGATGCTCATCACCTTCGACACCGACCCTGTCGACTGGCGTGCGTCGTGGTGGCTCGTGCCCGTCGGCCACGCACTCGTCGCCATCCCGTTCGTCGTGCGCAGCTGTGTCAGCGTGCTGCGGTCGGTCGACCCCGCGATGTCCGATGCCGCCGCAACACTCGGTGCGAGCCCCGCACGCGCGTGGTGGTCGATCGTCGTGCCCTACCTGTGGGCGCCGCTCGGCGTCGGTGCGGTGTTGGCGGCGGCAATTTCACTGGGCGAGTTCGGCGCGACGAGCTTCCTCTCCCGGTCTGGCGGCGAGACGCTCCCCATCGCCATCGAGCAACTCCTCGGCCGCACCGGGACGACCCTGCAAGCCCAGGGATACGTCCTCGCCACCATGCTCGCCGTCACCACCGTCGTGCTCGTCGTCGTCGCCGAGCAGCTCCGTCCGGACGCCAGCACTGCACTGACCCAGCGCGTCACGGTCTCGACATGAGCACGCTGCGGGTGAACGACGTACGCGTGAGCTTCGGTGATCGCGTGGTCCTCGACGACGTCTCGCTGTCCCTCGCGAGCGGCGAGATCGTCGCACTCCTCGGGCCTTCGGGCAGCGGCAAGAGCACGCTGCTGCGCGTGATCGCCGGGATCCGCACGCCGGCATCCGGAACGATCCTCATCGACGGCGTCGACGTGACCCGACGACCGACACACCTCCGAAGTGTCGGCATGGTGTTCCAGGACAACCAGCTCTTTCCCCATCTGTCGACGCTCGACAACGTGACCTTCGGGCTCAAGATGGCGGGACGCGGGCGGCACGATCGTGACGAACACGGCCGACGCTGGCTCGAACGCCTGGGGCTCGCCGGGTTCGAACAGCGTGCGGTGACCGAACTGTCCGGTGGCGAGGCCAAACGGGTCGCGCTCGCCCGGACGTTGGCCGCCGAACCCGCCGTCGTCCTGCTCGACGAACCACTCACCGGGCTGGACCGAGAACTCCACGATCGGCTCGCCGTCGAACTCGCCGAGGTGCTGCGTGACGCCAAGGTCACATCGCTGCTCGTCACCCACGACGCGGATGAAGCCGCGATCATCGCGGGACGCACCGAGCGGATCGACGACCTCCGCACCTGAGGTTCTTCCCCTGCGTCGATTCCGGCACCCACTGGACGACGATGATCCCGAACGCCCAGGCAGACGAACTCCGCCGACGCTCGCACCACCTGCGCGAGGTCGCATCGACCATCGAGCGGCTCGGCGCGCTCAGACTCGAGCTCCATGCGGGCGACGACACGTGGCGCGGTCGCCGTCCACTGCTGTGTCGATCGGTGCTGGCCGCGAACCAACAACAGCTCCACGCCGCGGTCGACCACCTTCGTTGGACGGCGATCACGTTCGAACACCGTGCCGACGAACTCGACGCCGTCGCACGTTCGACGACGGGACTCGCAGGCTGACCGTGACGATCGGCTACGACCCCGACCGAGTCCGTCGTCTCGGCAGGCTGACCCTGGCGGCGATCGACGAGTGCGCACGCATTCGGTCCACCGATCCGGCCGCCACCGATGCGCTGCGAGCGATCGCCCTGACCCGCCGCAACCTCGAGGACCTGTGGATGCCCGCCGTCCGCGCCATCGAGCAGAGCCAGGCGATGACGTCGTGGACGGGGATCGCCGCTGCCGGCCTGCTGACGCCGCTCTCGCCGCTCACCGATCGTGAATTCATCGACGAACTCACGTGGATGGATCACGTCATGAGCACGGGAGAGGCGCCACCGGACGGCGACCTCGCCGTGCTGGCGAGCGAGCTCGCTCGCCGGACCGACCTGGATGCCGATCTCGACACCGGCATCGCTGCCCAGCTGGCACGGCTCGCCCGTTCCTCGCCATTGATCGGCCTCCTCGCTGCACGCGGTGAGTTCTCTCCCGCATTCCTGGAACGTCTGGCCGTGGCGCTGGCGACACCGATCGGTCCGTTCGCTCCCGGCACGCAGATCCGACAACACCGCGCCCTCGAGACCGTGCTGACGGCGTTGGTCGACGAGCCCGGGAGTTGCCTCGACGTGTTGCTCGCCGACGGGTTCCTGGAAGCGATGGCGACGCGGTCCGACCTCGACCCGACCGTCGTCACCGAGTTCCTCACGACCGGCCTGCACCGTGCCGTCGCCGACGATGCGAGTCGGCTCGCCGACTCCTACACGGTGCTGGCCCAGGTGACCTCGCTGGCCAACAGCACGATGGACGACGGGCTCCCTGCGCCCATCGCGCTCGGCGTCGCAGCGTCGATGATCGGCTGGGTCGACACGCTGGCTCCGGCGATCCTGCACGAAGGCGATGCGCGAGTGCGCGTCGAGGGGGTCGACCTCGGCTCCTACCGCGACCTCACCGATCTCATCGGAGCGCTGCTCCGAGACACCGCAGCGCAGGCGTCGCTCGGCGTCGTGCTCGGCAGCTACACGACCTCGCGCCTGACCGCGCCCGGCACCGGCGTCGATCCCGCGGCGGTCTCACACATCGCCCGATTCGCGGACCTCGTCGCGGACGCCGCTCGCACCGAACACGCCGAACTGGTGATGACCGCGGCAGCCGACGAGGCCCGGCTCCGCCGGTTCAGCGATGTGGTCGGTTTCGGGATCGACGCCGTGCTCACCGCGAGCGGGGTCGGCTCGGCTGCCCGTGCGGTCACGACCGCAGCGGTCGAGCACGCGACGAAGCGGATCGGTCGGGTCGATGTCGCACCGCTCCCCGACGCACGCATTCCGACCGGGATCTACGACCTCGTGACGATCGCCGCCATCACCGCCGCGATCGACGCCCCGAGCTCCGGCCCAGGTGCGGTCCCCATCAGTGAACTCATCGAGGTTCGTCGACGCGTCACGGCGTTCCATGCCGAAGGCGACCCGACCGAACGCGCCGACCTGGCGCAGCAGCTCCGGGTCTGGGTCGAGCTGAACGCACCTGCGGTTGCAGGAGTCCTCCATGCGGTCCAGGCGGCACCGGGCATGGACGAGCTCACCGAGGACCGCGACGCTGTCGGCACCGACTGATCCCGATCGGCAGCGTCGGTGGACCGCACCCGCCGACATCGCGCCGCCCGAGCGGGCGTGTCAGATGGTTGCTGTGGCCAAGTGGGACCGGAACGGGATCCGGAGTCCGTCGTCGGTTCGATACTCGGCCAACCGGTCGTCGAGTGCAGCCAGCGCAGCCTGCTGGTCGGCGGGTGGCAGGGCGAAGAACCCGACCGACCAGGGCAGCGCCTTCAGGTGTTCCGGCACGTAGACGGTGACCGGCGGCAGATCGATCTCCACCTCGATCGGTTCCACCCTGACGTCGTCCACCCCGCCGTCGGCGAACCATGCCCGCAGCTGGGCCTCGGTCGTCGAGTACTCGGCCTGTGCCCCACCCCCGCAACTCGCGAGCATCGCCGTTTCCCGGTCGAGAAACGGAGAGTCGAGCGATGACCACACCGTGGTCCCCACTCGTCCTCCGGTGCGGGCGACCCTGGCCATCTCCCGGATTCCGGCGGCAGGGTCCGGGAAGAACTGGATGCCCTGCTGGCACAGCACCGCGTCGAACTCTCCCTCGCCGAATGGAAGATCGAGACCGGAAGCCTGACGCCAGCGGAGATCGGCTCCCGAGGCGTCGGGAACAGTTCTGGCCTGAGCAACCATGGCCGGGTTCAGGTCGGCACCCTCCACTCGGGCGCCGCGTCCCGCCACCGCCGCGGCGGCGCGCGTGGCGAATCCGGTGCCGCAGGCGACGTCGAGGACGGCGTCACCCGGTCGAACGGTCGCGCCGACCAGTGCATCCACGAACGGCGCCATCAACCGGCCCACATGCGTCTCATAGAACAACGGAGCATCTCCCGCTGTCTGAAATCCGGACTCCGTCATGACACCCCCTCGCCACAAGACCGGCACGTGCCAGTGCATGCAGACTCGCACACACGTCGAGGTGTCACCGGGATCCGGGCCGGCTCAGTAGATGCCCGCCCGCGCGATGCCGGCGATCGACGTGCGGCCCATCAACCAGGCGAGGCGTGTCGGTGGGGCCGCGTGCAGCGCGGCCGACGGGAGTTGCGTCATCCCCATGGGTTGCCGAGCGGCCCAGAGCATCTCCATCCGCCGCAGCTCTTCGCGGAGGTACTCCGCTGGCAGGCCGTCGAACGTTGCACCGAGACCGAGGTCGATGTGATGGATGGCCACTTCCCGGATTCGCAGGAACGGGAGGTCCGCGACCGGAACTTCCCCGCCCATCGACATGCCCGTCCCCGCCCACGTCGGCATCGCCGCCCACTGCGCCTCGAGCGCGTCCGTCCCGCGTCGCAGATCGGCGAGGAGCTCGGCAGCCGATCGACGCGCACCCTCCTGGATCTCGCCCTCGCGCTGCTCGCGGCCGCCCGGATACTGCACGCCGATCTCGCCCCGTGCGGCCGCCGCAAGCATGCGCAGGTGGCCGTCGCCACTGTTCACGACGTGCGTGATCACGTGCGCGATCGTCCAGTCGGGCAGCAGCGACGCTGCAGCCACGTCGAGGTCGCCGGACGCCTCGAGACCCTCGAGCGAGTCGAGCAGTCGATGCTGCTCGCCGGCCGCAGCGGCGATCCATCGAGTCGGACCTGACGTCGCGGAATCGGTCATGAACGCGACCGTAGCGAGGCGTGGATCGTGGCAGTGTGTGGACATGCAAATCGCAATGATCGGTCTCGGCAGAATGGGCGCCAACATGGTGCGACGTCTGCACCATGACGGCCACGACTGCGTGGTGTACGACGTCGACCCAGTCGCGGTCGACGCCCTCGTCACGGAGCTCGGCGTCACCGGAGTGGCATCGCTCGCCGAGCTGGCCGACGCGCTCACCCCGCCGCGATCGGCCTGGATCATGGTTCCTGCTGCCTTCGTCGGTGGCACCGTCGACGCGCTGGCCCCGTTGTTCTCGCCGGGCGACACGATCATCGACGGCGGCAACTCCTGGTATCGCCACGACGTCGACCGCTCCACCGCTCTCGTCCCCACCGGGATCGACTACCTCGATGTCGGTACCAGCGGCGGGATCTACGGCCTCGAACGCGGCTACTGCCTGATGATCGGCGGCCCCACCGGTGCCGTCGAGCGACTCACCCCCGTGTTCCAGTCGTTGGCTCCCGGGGTCGGCGGCATCGAGCGCACCCCGGGGCGGACCGCTGACCCAGCCAGCCCCGAGGAGAACGGCTGGCTGCACTGCGGACCGAGCGGCGCCGGCCACTTCGTGAAGATGGTGCACAACGGCATCGAGTACGGCCTGATGGCCGCCTACGCCGAAGGGTTGAACGTGCTCGCCAAGGCCGACATCGGGGCGATCGACCACGAGGCCGACGCGGAGACCGCCCCGCTCGACGATGCGGCGTACTACCAGTACGACATCGATCTGGCGAAGGTCACCGAGGTGTGGCGACGAGGCTCGGTGATCAGTTCCTGGCTGCTCGACCTGACGGCGCAGGCCTTCCACGCCGACCCGGCACTCAGTGCCTACTCGGGCACCGTGAGCGACTCCGGCGAGGGCAGGTGGACGATCAACGCAGCGATCGACGAGGGTGTGCCGGTACCGGTGCTCTCCGCGGCGCTCTACCAGCGCTTCTCGTCACGAGGTCGATCCGACGTCGCCGATCAGGTGCTCTCCGCGATGCGCGCCGGGTTCGGTGGCCACGTCGAGCAGACGGATCACACGCGATGAGGGACGACGACACCCTCAGTACCCTCAGCGGTCACGTCGACAGCTCGTTGATGCGCACCAGTCAGCCCGAAGCCGACGTGCTCGTGCTGTTCGGCGCCACCGGTGACCTCGCCGTCCGCAAGCTGTTTCCCGCGCTCTACCGGTTGGAGAGGTCCGGGTCGCTCCATGTGCCCGTCGTCGGTGTCGCTCGCAGCGAGTGGACCGACAACGACTTCCGCACGCACGCCCGCGAATCGATCGCTCAGCACGTGGCCGATCCGGACCCCGACGTGATCGATGCGCTCTGTCATCGCCTCGACCTGGTGCAGGGCGACTACGCGGACGAGGCGACGTGGAACGAACTGCGGGACACGCTCGATCGGCTCGACTCGAAGGTCGCCGTCTTCTACATGGCGATCCCACCGGTGATGTTCCCGACCGTCGCGACGAAACTGGCGTCGGTCGATCTGCACAAGCGCGGCCGCGTCGTCGTCGAGAAGCCGTTCGGGCGCGACCTCCAGTCGGCGATCGAGCTCAACAAGACGCTGCACGAGGTGTTCGCTGAGGATCACATCTTCCGCATCGATCACTACCTGGGCAAGGAGGCGGTCGAGGATCTCCTGGTGTTCCGGTTCGCCAACACGCTGCTCGAACCGGTGTGGAACCGCAACTACGTGCGCAGCGTGCAGGTCACGATGTCCGAGACGATCGACGTCGAGGGCCGAGGATCGTTCTACGAAGGTGTGGGAGCGATCCGTGACGTGCTCCAGAACCACCTGCTGCAGGTCGTGTCGCTCTTGGCGATGGAGCCGCCGGCGGGGGCCGACTCCGGGTTCCTGCAGGACGAGAAGGCGAAGGTGATCGCCGCGATGCGCCCGATCGAGCCCGACGCCATGGTGCGTGGCCAGTACGTGGGCTACCGCGACGAGCCGGGGGTCGATCCCAACTCGACGGTGGAGACCTTCACCGCCGTCCGCATGGAGATCGACTCGTGGCGATGGGCAGGCGTGCCGTGGTACATCCGGGTCGGCAAGGCGTTGGCCCAGAGCGCGACCGAGGCCGTCATCGAGTTGCGCGAACCACCGCGCATGCTGTTCGACGAGTCCGGTGGGCCACCACCGGGACGCAATCTGATCCGCCTGCGGCTCGGCAGCAACGACGGCGTCACGTTCGCACTCCAGGCCAAGACGCCCGGCCCCGAACTCGACAGCCAGGAGGTCGACCTGGACGTCGACTTCGCCGCCGCGCTCGGCGAGCGCCAGGACGCCTACGAACGCCTGCTCGGCGACGCGCTCATCGGCTCGCTGCGACGGTTCGCCCGCCAGGACGTCGTCGAGGGGACCTGGAAAGTGGTCCAGCCCGCGCTCGACAACCCCGGTGAGGTCGTGCCGTACTTCCGAGGTTCTTGGGGCCCCGCCGACGCCGACGACATCCTCGTCAACGACGACCGCTGGTTCGCCCCCACCCCCGACCGCACGTGACCGGACCACCGGCGGTAGTGTTCTCAGTGGTCGGACTCGTCGTCCCACCATATGAG
>JBAWHL010000135.1:0-1635 GCA_049593815.1 Ilumatobacteraceae bacterium
CGTCACGGTTCGACGTGGCGTCGGCAACGTTGGTGCGAATCTCTCGGAGTGTGGTTCGTGGCGCGTACCCCTCGCGACCGCGACAGGAAGCGGCGACGAGGCGCCTGCACGATTCGAGCCGAGCTTCTGCGTAGAAACCCTGGAGACCCCCGAGGGCTCCGCTCCAACGGATGCCCGCCATTGCCGAGTCGGAGATGATCACGACTCTGCGTGGCGCCGGCTCCGGGTTCGTCGCGACGGGTCCCGGCGACGGACTGGGGGTGCCGACGAAGTAGCCGTAGGTGTCGATGATCACCTGCGCGGTGCTGTGCGCGTGGACGGCGACGCCCCGAGCCGCGGTCATGGTGAGGGCCAGGTTGGCGACCACTTGGCCGGGACCGTCGGCGTTCACCGACGACACCTCACCCGATGGGCGACGCCCCGCCGGGTAGGCGAGCCACCATCCCTGCGCAGCGGTGTCGACCACCGTCACGGTGAGGGCCTGTGCCGAGGATGCGGTCGGCACCTGGATCTCCCGGCCACCATTCGCGTACAACGGAGGGCCGGTCGAGCGGGTGTCGAGCAGCCGCTGCGGTGTCGTCGGGACGAACAGGCCGGTCGTGGTCGGCTCGGCCGTTGGCCCGGTGAAGTAGCCCGTGATGTCGACGATGATGTGTTCGCCGGTCTGCGTGAACACGGAGATGCTGCTGTTGGCGCCGAGGGCGACGATGGATGCGGCAGCTCTCACCTGGCCGGGACCGTCCGCGTTGAGTGACGACGCGTTGGGCACGCCGACGCCTGTCGGGTAGACCGTGAAGTACCCCCAGGACGTGGTGTCCGCGGTGGTGAGGTTCACCGACACCGCGATGGCATCAGCGGGGACATTGACGACGTCGACGGAGATGCTGGATCCAGGCGCTGGCCGAGCCCCCCGTCGGGTGTCGGCGAGTCGAACCGGGTCGATGGGCACGAATCGGCCGGTGGCCGTTGGCTGGTTCGTGGGTGTCCAGGCCCCGTTGACGTCGACGATGATGTGTCCGGATGAGTGTGTGTACACCTTGATGCCGCCGTCCGGCGACAAGCGCACGACCGCCCCCGACGCGCGTGTCTCACCCGGCGCGTAGTTGACGTTGGAGGTGTTGGGTCGGCTCGTGTCGGCGGGGTAGGCGGACAGGAATCCCTGGGCGGTTGATCCGGTGGTCGTGATGACGAACGAGCCGGCGATCGAGCCCGTGGGGATGTTGCAGCGCCCGGTCACCTGGACGTCGATCGTCTGGCCCGCTTTCGGGAGCGATTGCCCGTTCTGGCGGGTGTCGGCAAGCCGGCAGGGCGTCGTGGTCGTGAACGCGCCTCGGGGTTCGGCCGCCTCAGCGGTGGCAGGAACGTCGACGGTGCCGGCAACGATGAGCGCTGCTGCCGCGATTCCACACGACATCACGATTCGGAGCGCGTTCTTGCAACGCTGGCGTGCCGCCCCGTGGCCGTCCTGGCGATCGAGCATCGAGTCCTCCTCTTCGGCGAGGGTGTCTCGTTCGCCGCGCGGCTAAACCTCGGTTCCGCTCACCCTCGTTCTTCGCTGCCAGCGGTGCCGGCGACCAGGTCGGCAGCGTCGGGACGAGCGTTCATGTGGGCTCTCGCGAAGGGGCACAGCGGTAC
>JBAWHL010000136.1:0-6662 GCA_049593815.1 Ilumatobacteraceae bacterium
TGGGCAACGTTGGTCTCGTGGGCAATCACCTGCTGGGTCCGCAACGCGATCCGCGCCGCCTTCTCGGTCGGCAACGCCATGGCCTCGTCCATCGAGTTGGTGTGCAGGCTCTGCGTCCCACCGAGCACGCCCGCCAATGCTTCGATCGCCGTGCGCACGATGTTCACCTCGGGCTGCTGGGCTGTCAGCGACACCCCAGCGGTCTGGGTGTGGAACCGCAGCTGCAACGACCGTTCCATCTCCGCGCCGTATCGCTCGCGCATCCACCGAGCCCAGATGCGACGCGCCGCCCGATACTTGGCGATCTCCTCGAAGAAGTCGATGTGGGCGTTGAAGAAGAACGACAACCGCGGCGCGAACGCGTCGACGTCCAGCCCGGCCTGCATCGCGAGTTCCACGTACGCGAACCCGTTCGCCAGCGTGAACGCCAACTCCTCCGCCGCCGTCGAGCCCGCCTCACGGATGTGATATCCGGAGATCGAGATCGAGTGCCAACGAGGCATCTCCGCAGCGGTGAACTGCATCGTGTCGCGCACCAGCCGCATCGACTGACGCGGAGGAAAGACGAACTCCTTCTGCGCCTGATACTCCTTCAAGATGTCGTTCTGCAGCGTGCCGCCCAGCGCAGCGCGCGGCACGCCGGCACGCTCGGCCTGGGCGACGAACATCGCGAAGATCGGCGCTGCGGGCGAGTTGATCGTCATCGACGTCGTCGTCTGTCCGAGGTCGATCCCGGCGTACAGGTCCTCCATGTCGGCCAACGAGTCGATCGCCACCCCGCACCGGCCGACCTCACCCAACGACATCGGATCGTCAGAGTCGAGACCGAGCAGTGTCGGCATGTCGAACGCGGTCGACAGTCCGTCGCCACCGGATCGGATGATGTCCTTGAAACGCAGGTTCGTGTCATCAGCGGTGCCGAACCCGGCGAACATCCGCATGGTCCACAGCTTCGACCGATACATCGACGCGTACGGGCCGCGCGTGTACGGATACTCCCCAGGGAACTCGCCGTCGTCGGGGCCGTACACCGGGTCCAGCGGGATGCCCGACATCGTCTCGTAGCGGGCGTCGCGCACCCGCGACTCCCCGAACGCTGCTTCCCAACGGGCCCGCGGTGTGGTCACGTCAGCGGCTCCTCAAGCATGGGCCCAAGGTACCCCGGCCACCGGATGGCATGTGCACCGGTCCCATCCGTCACGCGCTCGGCGAACCGAGTGTGCGCCGTCAGCGCTCGGCCCGGAATCTGGTGGTCCACTCCTCGTTCTGACTGCCAGCGAGCTTGGCCGTGCCCGGCACGGCTGGAGCCGGAGACGTCCGCCTGAGGTGGCCCACGACCCGCTGCAGTTCGCGCGCCGGATCGCGACTGAGCTGTTCGTACGTGATGGTCACGGGGGTGACGCCGGTCGACTCGAACCACGTCGTCCAACCGCTGGTCTCCTCGTCGAGCAGGCGCAGCGCCGATGCGATCGCCGTGTGGTCGTACCGCGGTGGCTGCGGTGACCCCGTTCGTTGTCGTTCCGACCCGTCGGCGTTGCGGTGCCAGAGGCCGGTCTGTGCGGCGATGACCAGGGAGACCGCCTGTGCGACCCGATCACCCCGCTCCAGGTGCACGAACCGGTCGACGCCGAACGCGAGGCGGAGTCGCTCGCGATCGGTCGAGGCCCCGGGGTGAAGCGTGCCGAGCCTCGCCAGGAGTACGGGCATGTCGGTCCACATCATCCGCAGTCCGAAGCAGCCCGTACCACCGGTGCCGTGTGCACGGACCGCGTCCGCATAGCGTCGGCCCCAACGATCCCCGTTCTCGTCGACATCCCAACGACGGGCGAACCCGGCGATGGACGCGGGACGGAAGTACGACGCCGGCACCCCGGCAACGCCGGTCTGGGTCAACAGATCACACAGCAGCGTCGACCCGCTCCGCGGTGACGCGCACAACACGTAGCCGAGCGACGCGCTCAGATTCGCCGCCACAGGGTCGGGAAGAAGACCCGGTCGATGCTGCCCTCGGCCGCAACGGACAGATCGTCTCCGCCGAGCGAGACGGCGAGTCGCGTCGTTCCCGCTGCTGGAACGTCATCGCTCGTCAGCGTGAGTGGATCGCCCCCCAACGCCGAACTGGTGACCGAGATCGCATACGTGGTGCCGGTGATCGTGATGGCGCCCGCGGTCGAGTCCCACTGGAAGGCGCCCTCGCCGGACAGGGTCAGCTCCGCAATCGGCGCATCCACGAAGAAGAGCCGCACGTTGTCGTACACCAGCGTTCCGGTGCCGCCGTCGCTGAACGTCATCAGCACGTCGCCCGTGACACCGGCGATCTCGAGCGGTTCGACCTCCGGCCCGTACCCCGACGCCTGCGTGAACGCCTGGGCGATCGCCTCGGGATCGGCTCGCCAGGTGCCGAGCAGACCGCCGGTGGCGTCGTCATCGGACCCATCGGACCCATCGGACCCATCCGGTTCGTCGCAGTCGCCCACGTCGACCACGTGCACCAACGCCGTCGCCGTGCCCGAGCCGGTGCCGCTGAGCGCGATCGTCAACTCGGAGGATCCGACCGGCAGCTCGCCATCGGTGACCGGGGAAGGCTCGCCGGGGCACGCGCACTCACCCACGCAGTAGCGCATGTCGAGGGGGTCAGGGCCGGCGGTCAACGTCTCGCCATCGCCCCAGGCGGCCGAGGAGTATCCGGTGATCAGCACGTCGACGAACGAGCCGTCGGGAGCATCCACCGACACCCGGTGCGCGGCCTGCTGTCCCGCCGCGACGCCGACCTCGACCACATCACTGTCGATCGTCGCCCGATGCGTGCCGGGACGACGGGCGATCGACGACGGCATCCATCCACCGTTCACCCAGGCAGGACCCAACTCCGCCTGTTGCAACGCCCCGGTGGCGATCAGCACACCGTCGCCGGACGTCGCAGCGATCGCCTCCTCGAAGACCGCACCGCTGGAGCCACCACTCGAGGTGTCCACCAACGACGGGATGAGCCCCCAGAGATCGACGAATTCGTCGACACGAGACCAGTACCCATACGCCTCGTAGGCGGTCGAGTCGGCGAACAGCGAGAAGTCGTTCGCGGCGTAGCTCGGCAACCATCGACGGATCGGATACGAAGTTCCGCCGGCGATCGTCTCGCCGACCCACGCTGCAAGGCCCTCGTACACCCACGGCCCTGCCCCGTGGAAGCGGTCCTGATCGTCGCTGAACCGAGTGGCATGCCAACAGTGGAACAACTCGTGCGCGATCACCGCGGCGCCGATGCCGCTGCTGGGGGCAGCGTCTCGATCTCGTGCCACGACGATGTAGCAGTCGTGATCGCCATACCGGTCGCGAAGCGGTTCGAACCCCGGCCACGAGTCGACGAAACTGCGTCGGACGGTGCCGGCGCCGGGTTCCGGACCCTCACCGGCGCCGTCGAGTGTCCAGAAGCTCGGCGTCGACACGAGGATGACCGCGTCGAGCGAGTCCGGTGCCGGCAGTCGCGCATTCAACTGGCTCCACACCGACGTGAGCTCGCGCGTCCACGCGTCGCGATCGGTGTCGTCGACGTCGTCGTCATCGAGTTCACGCAGCGTCGTCGGAGGCGACGCCGACCGGAATCCCTCGGGTTCGACGGGGCCATCGAGTTCGATGACGAAGTCGGCTCGGAACAACTCGTCGAGACGCTCGTCGATCGCGTCCCGGTCAGCGGTGTCGATCTCGTCGGCGACCAGCGGATACTGCTCGAACAGGTTCGAGAAGGACGGATAGAGCTCGGCGCTGCGACCCACATCCGGGGCCGACGGAAGCGGGCCCGTGAAGGCGGCGAACCCGGCCACGGTCGCTTCCGGCGATGTCGCACCGAAGTCCTCGACAGCCTGGTCGAACGCGGCGGCACCATCGTGCACGGCAATCGGCTCGACCGACGCGTTCGGCGCAGGCGTCGGTGAGGGCGACGCGCTCGCGGTGGTGTCGGAGCCGTTCGACGACCCGCCGGAACACGCTGCCAGCGAGATGGCCAGGAAAATCAGCACGGTACGCACACGTCGTGTCTAACACTGCCGCGTGCCGCTGTGAACGGGCCGTTCGACGTAGGTGCTCGGTGGCCGACGGGGCCGACGCGTCAGGGCACTCCCCCGTCGAGGCGCAGGACGGATCCTGTCGCATAGCTCGATGCGGCCGACGCGAAGAAGACCGCCGCTCCGACGATTTCGTCCGGCTCGGCCACTCGGCGAAGCGCGTGCGCCTGCACGGACTCGGCAACCGCTGCATCATCCCACGCAGCTGCGACATCGGTCGAGAAGCGACCAGGCATGATGCAATTCACACGAACATTCGGGCCGAGCGCGGCTGCCAGTGACTCGGTCATGTTGTTCAACCCCGCCTTCGCTGCGGCATACGGGATGATGTCGGCGGTGGGTCGGATGGCCGCGAGTGACGAAATGTTGATGATCGATCCGCCACCACCATCTCGCATGAGCCCACCGAATCGAGCAGCCAGCCGGAACGAGCCCTTGAGGTTGACTCCGATCACCTTGTCCCAGAGCGCCTCGGTGATGTCCTCGACTCCGTCGTACAAGGGCGAGAGCCCGGCATTGTTCACGAGCACGTCGATCGATCCGAGGGCCGCGACGGACTCGTCGACCAGCCGGTCGCAGTCGGCCCACGAGCTCACGTTGCAGGCCAGCGGGATGGCCCGCACACCGAATCGGTCGGTGACCTCGGTGGCGAGCTCGACACACCGTTCGATCTTGCGACTCGCAATCACCACGTCGGCGCCGCGCTCGGCGTAGGCGAGGACGATCTCACGACCGAGTCCTCGACTTCCGCCGGTCACCACTGCGTGCGCTCCGCGGAGGTCGAAGATGCCGTTGGGGTCCTTCGTGTTGGAGTCCGGATTCACTTCTTCAGGCACGTTGTTCCCTTTCTGCAGGGTCGAGGACGGCGGGACGTCCGCACGCGAGGGCGACACGCTCTCGCCGATCAGGTGGGCGTCGAAATGGAGCAGGCATCGTCCGGCTCATCGACGGGCTGCTGCGTCACTGATGACCCGCTCGTGCCACCGTCCAGGAACAACGACCGTCGGGGACGCTTCCGTTTGATCTCGCTGAAACCGGGTTCGGACGCCAGCACGTCGACGGCATCCCAGATCTTGCTCGCATCCGCAGTCGGCGGAATCCGCGAGATCACGGGTCCGAAGATGGATGGCCCATCCGGGGGGCGAAATGTGATGAGCGGAGTACCGAGGTCACCGTTGACACGCGCAAGCCCTGCGAGTGTGTCGATCTCCACGGCGGCGTCGAGCGCTTCGTCGTATTCCGCGGTGGCCAGGTCGGTTGGCAGGTTCGCCCGCAAGAGTGCTTCGGCGACCTTCCCCTGCGCTGGGTCGTCGAACTCGTCGAGAATCAACTCGTCGTGGATCATCGAGCCGACCGAGTCGTAATACCGCTCGACACCTGCCGCGCCGGCGTGTTCGCGGACGGGAATTGCGACCCGCAAGAGCCGAAGGCTGCGATCGTGGTTCTTCTCGTAGTCGACGGGGAACTCGGTGTCGTAATTCTTGTCGCGATTCACGATGCGCAACGCGAATGGTCGCCAATCGACCGCGATGCCTCGCTCGGCCACCACGTCTTTGACCCATCGGCTGGCCATCCACGCCCATGGACACATGGGGTCCCAGAAGAACTCGGCATCGAATTGCTCGTCGGACATCACAGACCTCCCTCAGTCAGGAGGCCGAGCGTATCACTTATTCAGTCATGTGTCTGATTTTGTGAGTCTCAGCGAACGGGCGCCCGCTGGACTGCTCAGGTCCGCAGGAGCGCCAGCGTGTCACTCGATGGTGCAGCGACCACGATGGCGAGAACGACGTCCACCAGATGATTCACGAACAAGCGGTGATCTCCACTCGGGCGTTCGCGTGCCCGGCTCGCCAACTCGCCGTGGGTGAACCGAATGGCAGCGAAGCGACGGTGGAGAGGATGCCCGACAGCAACGTCTGGCACCAGGGGGATGACCACCTCGCACCATCGGTTCAGACTCGAAGCGGGATCCTCTGGAACGATCGCGCGCGTGAACCGCAGAGGTCGGGCCACCACCTCACCCATGATCATCAGATACTCCAGCCCCCCATCCGGATCGCTGAGTTTCGCGGCAATCGGAACGACGAGCGCTGCCGCGATTTGCCGCGGGTCGGGTTCGCTGATCAGCGCGAGTTGATCGAGCAGCGCGTGCCGCTTTTGATCGATGTCGTGTTCATGTCGGGCAAGAACAGCGAGCAGCAGTTCGTCCCGGTCTCGGAAGTGGTACTGCAACGCGGTGGTGTTCCTCTGCTGCGCATCACGGGTGATCTCCCGCAACGACGGCGACTCGATGCCATTGGAGAACAATCGCTCGGCAGACTGCAGCAGTGCGAGTCGGGTTTCATTGTTGTGCGCCATATGCAGGGTTTCCTCACCAAATCCGCCGGCCATTCGAGCCCGAACAACCTCAATTCAAACACTAGCGGCCTGGTTCACGCGCCCAGACGACTGCCCCATGTCCACAGGCGCATGCCTTGCCCAGCGTCAGAACTCGGCCACCTGAGCCTCGAGCTCATCTGCAAACTGTGCACGTGCGGCATCACGGCGCCGCGGGATGTGATAGTCCGGAAACAGCGTGGGTGAGGGCTCGTACCGCTT
>JBAWHL010000137.1:0-1555 GCA_049593815.1 Ilumatobacteraceae bacterium
GGCGACTTCTCGAAGGCGAACCCGCGCAAGCGGATCGGGCAACCCGAGAATCTCGACAGCACGCTGCTGTACCTCGTGTCGCCGGCGTCGGAAATGGTGACGGGCACGGTCGTCAGGGTCGACGACGGGCAGGGCTCGCGCTGACGCCCGAACGCCCGAACGCTCAGGCCTGTGGTGTGACGAGCGCCTTCTCGCCCGTCGCCATCTGGCCGTATCGGCGAACCTGATCGGGATCGACGGCGTCACGCAACGACAGGCGCATGCCGTAGGTGCTGGCAAAGGTCGTGGTGATCTCGTCGGCGACCCGCTGACGGAGGCGATCGGCACCCTCCTGTCCGAGGTTGATCAGGAACGGCGTCAGCAACCAGCCACCGATCCCCCACGACATGCCGAAATCACGGCGCAGGGTCGTCGGGCTGCGATCCAGACCGCCGTACACGTAGACCTGCTTGTGCGTGTCGGATCCGTATCGACTGAACTCACCCGCCTGCTCGCTGGCGACGCGTTCCATCTGCGACAACAGAACGCTGGCGAGATCGCCCCCGCCGATCGCGTCGAAGGCGATGGTGGCCCCGGTCGCTCGCAGCGCGTCGGCGAGGTCGTCGGTGAAGCCGTCGGCACTGGAATCGACGACGTGGTGCGCTCCGGCCGCGCGCAGCAACTCGACATGGGCGGGCTTGCGCACGATGTTGACGAGCGAAACACCGTCGTCGAGGCAGACCCGATTCAGCATCAGGCCGAGGTTCGATGCACCGACGGTGTGCACGAGTGCGGTGTGCCCTTCCTTGCGCATCGTCTCGACCATGCCGAGCGCCGTCAGCGGGTTGACGAATGCCGCTGCGGCATCCGCCGGATCGGTCCCGTCGCGCATCTGGAGACACTGCGACACGTGGAGTGTGCGGTACTGCGCGTACGCATTGCCCGACAGGAATCCGACGACGCTGCCGAGCAGCGCCTGTGCGGCCGGTGACGATCCAGCACCGACCACCACGCCTCCACCTTCGTTGCCAGTGGGCATCGGGGTGCCGATGCGGCCGCCCTGCCCTGCGGTGGGGGCAGGCATCGCCACGGCGGGAAGCTCGTCGGTGCCTGCCCGCCTCGCCGCGTTGAGGTCTCCGCCGGCGAACAACATGCCCATGTCGGACGGGTTGATCGGGGCGGCCTCCACGCGCACCACCACGAAGTCGTCGCCGGGCGGAGCGACCTCGCCCTCGTGCAGACCGAGGGTGACGACGCCGTCGTCGGTCAGGGTGGAGCGGAGTTCGAGTGTGGTCTGGGGGTGGGTCGGGCCGACGGTCATCGCCCCATCCTCACGGACGAGTGGGCGTTCGAACGACTCCGAAGTCGCTCAGAAGCGACGGTCGTTGGTCTTCTTCTTGGGCGGCGCCTTGAACGGCGCCTCGATCAGCGTCTCGAAATGAGCGTCGTCGGGCTGATTCGGCTGGTTCAGCTGCTGGAGGTACTTCTTGATCGCGGCGCGGGCGGGGGCGACGTGCGCACCCTTGAGGCCCACCGAGCGACTCATGGCGTCCTTCGCCTTCTCCACGCGTTCCTT
>JBAWHL010000138.1:0-2307 GCA_049593815.1 Ilumatobacteraceae bacterium
GCGACGCCGTCGTCATCTCCCTGCACCCGCACAACGACCGCGGCTGCGCCGTCGCCGCGGCCGAGTTCGGCGTGATGGCCGGAGCGGATCGCGTCGAGGGAACGTTGTTCGGCAACGGCGAGCGCACCGGCAACGTCGACATCGTCAACCTGGCGATGAACCTGTTCATGAACGGCGTCGATCCCGAACTCGACATCACCGACATCGATCGGCTGCGCCGCACCGCGGAATACTGCAACCGCCTGCCCGTCCACCCTCGTCACCCGTACGCGGGGGACCTCGTGTACACCGCGTTCTCGGGGAGCCACCAGGACGCCATCAAGAAGGGATTCGACGCGATCGACGCCAAGCGCGACGAGCACGGCGAGTACCCGGTGTGGGGCGTGCCGTACCTGCCGATCGACCCGGCGCACGTCGGACGGTCCTACGAGGCCGTCATCCGCGTCAACAGCCAGTCCGGCAAGGGTGGCGTGGCCTACGTGATGAAGACCGAGCACGGGTTCGACCTGCCACGCCGCCTCCAGATCGAATTCTCCAAGACGATCCAGCACATCACCGAGGACTCGGGCACCGAGATCACCCCTGGGGTGATGTGGGATTCGTTCCAGTCGGAGTACCTCACCCCCGAACCTCGCTTCCGTCTGCGCAGCCACGAACTGCACACCCGTACCGGCGACGACGGTGGCAACACCTCGATCCAGGCACAGGTCGACGTCGATGGCGCGGCGCACTCGATCCGCGGTGAGGGCGACGGCCCCGTCGAGGCGTTCGTGGCCGCACTCGTCGCCGAGTTCGGCAGTGAGGTCGACGGTTCGTTCGACGTGCTCGACTATGCCGAGCACGCCATCGGCAAGGGCGCCAACGCCCAGGCGGCGGCCTACGTCGAGACCGTGCGCGGTGGCGACACGATCCGCTGGGGTCTCGGGGTCGATCCCAACATCACGACCGCATCGCTGCGCGCCGTCCTCAACGCATTCGAGCGTCAGCAGCGCTGAGCCAACTAGTCTCGCCACGATGAACACCGCGATGCGCCGGACGATCCTCCTCGTCCTGATCGCGGCGTTCGGCGGCGCGGCCCTGACCTGGTGGCGCGACCGGACCGCCACGCCGACCCCGGCGGCGCCACCCGAATGGCCACCGATTCCGTCATCGACGCCGGCCCCCGCTGCAGCTTCCCCGGCCCCCTCGGCCGGAGCAGCCGCCGGGCCGGCGAGGTCGACACCCGCCACGAGTTGGGTCGCGCCGAACGCCGACGGCACCTGCCCGGACGGTCATCCCGTCAAGGCCAAGGAGACCTCGGGCATCTATCACGTACCGGGCGGCCGGTTCTACGAACGCACGAACCCCGACCGCTGCTACGCGAGCCCGGAGGACGCGGTCGCCGACGGCTACCGTCCATCGAAGTCGTGATCGACTCGATCGCACTGCCAATCACTGGCCGAGACACACATCCACCGACAGGGAGAACAACATGAAGGTGAGCGTCGATTTCGACCTCTGCGCATCGACCGGTGCGTGCACGCAGATCTGCCCGGAGGTGTTCGAGGTCCGCAGCGACGGCTACCTGTACATCCTCCAGGAGAACCCCGGACCGGAACTCGCCGACAAGGTCAACGAAGCAGCCGAGCTGTGCCCGACCGCCGCGATCACGGTCGAGCCCTGACCGAGTGACGTTCCACGCACAACTCGAACGGTCCTGGTCGACGTCGGAGTCGATGCTCTGCGTCGGGCTCGACCCCGACGTCACTCGGATGCCGATGCCGCTCGACGGGGTGCCCGATGCGACCGAGCAGTTCTGCAAGGCGATCGTCGACGCGACCGCCGATCTCGTCTGCGCCTTCAAGCCGCAGATCGCCTACTTCGCGAGCCAGGGCGCCGAGCGAGCGCTCGAACGAGTCTGCGCCTACATCCGCGAGTCCTACCCGGACGTGACGTTGATCCTCGACGCCAAGCGCGGCGACATCGGCTCGACCGCCGAGCACTACGCGGAAGAGGCGTTCGGGCGGTACGGCGCTCACGCCGTGACCGTGAATCCGTATCTCGGCACCGATTCGGTGGCCCCGTACTTCGAGCTCGGCGGCGGCGTGATCGCGCTCTGCCGCACCAGCAATCCCGGTGGCGACGACATCCAGTCGCTCGTGGCCGACGGCCGCCCGGTCTACGCCCATGTTGCTCGACTCGTCGCCGACGACTGGTCGACCCGCGGTGACTGCGGGCTCGTGGTCGGCGCGACCTATCCGCAGGAGCTCGCCGACGTCCGAGCGATCGCTCCGAACGTGCCGATCCTCGTCCCCGGCGTGGGTGCGC
>JBAWHL010000139.1:0-6829 GCA_049593815.1 Ilumatobacteraceae bacterium
CGGGCGGCGGAAGTACGGGCGGCCATCGTCGGCCGATCCTACCGGCGGAACGTGTGTTCGGCCACTGCTGCGTGCTGGTCGAGCGGCCCGAACCGACCGATCGCCCAGGGCGGCGCGTGCACGCCGAGCGCACCGTCGGCGCACCCCCGAGGCAGGCCGAGTTCGGAGCTCGGGGCGTGTGTCATCAGACTGCGGTCCTGACGGTCGGTCCCAGAGTTCGCGGCGTCGACGGCGCGTTCCTGTGAGCGGTGCTCCGTGTGTCAGTCCGGGCGGACCGGCGGGTGAGCGAGCAGGAAGTCGACCGCTTCCTCGGCGGTGTCGGCCACACCGATCATCTCTCCATACGGTCGATCGCCAGCCAGCTGCCGCAGCAGCGGTTCCGCTCCGAGTGTCGAGCGCCAGTAGTCGGCGCCGAGGAAGACCATCGGGCTGATCACCCCGAACACGTCGTAGTGGTTCTGCGTCGCGTCCTGGAAGATCTCCTGCACGGTGCCGGCGGCGCCCGGTGCGAACACGACGCCGCGAGTGGCGATCGCCAGCAGGCCGTCCTCGCGGATCGAGTTGGCGAAGTACTTGGCCACATGGGTGGCGAACTGGTTCGTCGGTTCATGTCCGTAGAACCACGTCGGCACGGCGAGGTTGGGCTCGCCCGTCGGGAAGGCATCGAGGACGGCCGCCCCGGCAGCGAGGTATGCGTCGGTCTCGGAGAATCGCGTCTCGGCCGTCAGCAACTCGATCGCCCGGTCGAGGGCCGGAGGCTCCTCGCGGGCCAGCCACGCGCCGAGGTTCGCTGCCTCCATCGCGCCGGGCCCTCCCCCACTGGCGACGTGCCAGCCCGAGCGCGCCATGCCCCGGCCGAGCTCGGTGACCGTGCGGTAGATCGGGTCCGATCGCAACACGCCGTGGCCGCCCATCACGGCCGCCACATCGGACACGGACCCGAGATGCTCGCCGAGGGCGTCGTCGATGCTGTGGTCGTGCAGGCGCTGTGCGAGCGCGTCCATCAGCGGGACGTTGCTTCCACGCGGGTGTTGCGACGCCCAGCGGTAGATCGATGTGTCGAGCGCCTGCTCGAACGATCCGGGGCGGTCCGCAGACCAGCCCTCGAGCAGCTCACCGCGCCGATACAAGCGCGGGCGATACGGATCGAAGGGCAGATGCCCGAGCCGTGGGAACACGACACCACCACTCTCGACCACGTGCACGAGCGCCGACGGCGTCAAGCCCGTGCCCAGAAAGGTCGCACCGCGACAGTCCACCGACAGCACCATGGCCGTCTCGTCGGACAGGTCGATCCCCTGCACGACCACGTCGACGAGCGACCCGGCGGTCCGCACGTGGGCGAGGAGTTCGTCCAGGCCGTGGAGTTCCACCGCCATCAGCTGCGGCCGGGCCGGGTGCGGTCACCGCGACGCAACGACGGGCGCCGACGAGCGTGCGGGAACTCCTCGGAGAATCGCGCCTCGGCCGCATCGGTCCCGACGAGCACCAACTCACCGGTCGACGGCAGTGGATCTCGCGGGTCGGGGTTCCCGCGCAGGACGCCATCGCGCTCGACTGCCACGACGTTGCACGACGTCCGACGGTGGATGTGCGCCGCGGCCAGCGTCGTGCCCCGGAGTTCGGCGGGGATCGGCGTGCGGAAGACGTTCAGTCCCTGTGCGACCAAGACCGTCTCGTCGCCACGGAACTGGTTCCAGATCGCCGCCGAGCCGGTGGCGGCGTACGACAGGACCGCATCCGCACCGGCCCGGTAGAGCGTCGACACGTTGCGGTCCAGCCTCGACCTCGAGACGATGCGGGCGTCGGGCCGCAACCCCCGGCAGTACCGGGTGAGGTACACGTTGACGTTGTCGTCATGGGTGGTGATGAGGATCGCCCCGGATTCGTCGATGCCCGCCTCCTCCAGCACCGAACGATCGGCGGCGTCGCCGACGACGTATCGGGCGCCCTCACGCCGACGCTCCTCGAGCTGTTCGACGATCGTGAACTCGATGCCCTCTGCGTCGAAGGCGGCGCCGACCGCTCGCCCGACTCGACCTCCGCCGATGATCAGGGCTCGATTGGGTGCCGTCGAGTTCGTCGAGTAGCAGGCGTCATAGGCCGCTACTTGGTCGGGGGTCCCTGCGAGCAGGAGCATCGACGACTCGGTGAGGACCATGTCGGCGGTCGCGACCGAGAACACGCCGCGGCGCCACACCCCGATGATGCTGACACCGAGCCGGGTTCGCAGCTGAGCGTCTGCCAGGGATGCGCCGAGCAGGTCGGTGCCGATCGGGCTCGCCTCCGCGATCTGGAGCCCGGCGAACTCACCGATCACGTGGCTGGCACCTGCCAGTCCGAACGTTCGCGCCGCCATCGCTGCACCGAGGATCTCACCGAGCTGCACGACGTGATCGGCGCCTGCGATCTCGAGGATGTCGACGGATGCAGGCGAGTTCGCACTCGCCACGATCTCGACGTCCGGCGCGATCTCGCGCACCGTGAAGGCGATGTTGGTGTTGATCTGGTCGGACTGGGTGGCGATGACCTGCACGGCGTGTTCGACACGGGCATTGCGGTAGGTCGCCGGATCGTCGAGGGCACCGACCATGACGTTGCGACCCTCGTCGTGAATGAGGCCCGCCTCGGCGACATCGTCGACGATCAGCACGTACGGCACCTCGGCCTGGTCGGCCCGTTCGATCAGCGCCGCCTCGACCGGGCCGAGGTTGGTGAGCAGCAGATGTCCCGACGTCGACGCCGGCACGGCGCGAGGCGCACGGCGACGGTCACGCTCCGCCATCCAGGGCATGAACACGAACTGGATGAAGACGAACGGCAACATCACGAGCAGGAACGTCGACCCGGCGAGCAACACCACGATGGAGAAGATGCGTCCCGCGTCGGATTCGAACGTGATGTCTCCGAAGCCCAGCGTCGTCATCGTGGTCAGGGTCCAGTAGATGCTCGTCGGCCACGAATAGCGCCGGTCCTCGTACTCCATCAAGGTGTGGAACACCGCGCTGAAGACGGCCACCATCACCACGAAGATCACGGCCAGCACCAGGAACGTCTTGCGACGACGGCCGCGTTCGGCACGCGCCACCGCGGCCTGGGCCCGCTCGTAGTGCTGCAGGGAGTGGCCGCCGTCGTCGGGCGCCGACACACGTGCGCGCTGCGTGACCTGGGCGATGGTCGCCCCCAGCGATTTCAGCACGAGCAGCTCACCGGTGCCGATGATGTCACATGGGCCGACTCGGCCCGATGTCCGGTCAGTCGGCCTGTCCGGCGAGGAATCGGTCAGCGACGCTGGAGGACTGCTCCGCCTCCACGGCGATCAGCACTTCGTCCCCCGCGGCGAGCACCGTGTTGCCCTGTGGCATGAACGACACCGTCCCACGCCGCACGAGCACGATCAGCACCCCCGGTGGCAGATCGAGGTCGAGGATCTGCCGATCGACCGCCGGTGAACCCGGCCCGACGACGACCTCGTGCAACCGGGGGCCCTCATCACCCGTGATCACCGTGTCGAAGGAGACGCGCCGGGTCGACACCGCATCACCATCGACGAGTCGGAGCCGACGTGCCGCGGTCGCGATCGTCGTGCCCTGGATCAGCACCGAGGTGAGCACGACGAAGAAGACGACGTCGAACAACCGCTCGGCATTCGGAACGCCGGCCGCGAGCGGGAAGGTGGCGAGGATGATCGGCGTCGCACCGCGCAGTCCGACCCACGACACGAACGAGATCTGCCGCACGGGCACACGGAAGGGCAGCAAGGTGACGAACACGGCGAGCGGCCGAGCGACGAGGATCAGCACGACGGCGACGAAGAGGCCCTGGAGCGCCACGTCGGGAAGACGCGCCGGAAAGACGAGCAGGCCGAGGAGGACGAACATGGCGATCTGCATCAGCCAGGCGAGTCCGTCGTGGAAACGGATCAGGCTGCGCTTGTGGATGTAGTCCCGGTTGGCCATCGTCACGCCCGCGACGTACAGGGCCAGGAACCCGCTGCCGCCGATCATCGTGACCGCTTCGAGAACCACGAGCACGAACCCCACGGTCAGGACCGGGTAGATCCCGTCGAAGTCGAGGTGCAGCCGGTTGAGGAGCCACGTCGCACCGCGGGCCAGGACGTAGCCGCAGATCGCACCGAGGGTCATCTGCATCACGAAGGAGCCGGCGATCATCGCGATCCCGCTCGACTCGCCGGTGATCAGTTCGATCGCCGCGACGGTGAGGAACACCGCTGCCGGGTCGTTGCTGCCCGACTCCAGTTCGAGCGTCGCGCCCAGTCGAGGCGAGATGGGGACGCCCCGCGACCGCAGGATCGAGAACACGGCAGCGGCATCGGTCGACGCGACGATCGCCCCGAGCAGCACACCCTCCTGCACGCTGAGGTCGAGGGCCAAGGACGCGAGCCCGGCCACGACCGTCGCCGTGAGCGCGACGCCGATGCTGGCCAACGCGATGCCTTGGCCGAGCACGGGCCGAATGTCAGCGAATCGTGTGTCGAGGCCACCGCTGAACAGGATGAAGCCCAGCGCGACGACGCCGAACGATCGGGCCATGTCGACGTCGTCGAACTCGATGCCGCCGATGCCGTCGGATCCGGCGAGCATCCCGAGCCCGATGAACAGCAGCAGACTCGGGACGCCGAGGCGCGTCGAGGTCTTGGTCGCCACCACTCCACCGATCAGCAGCACACCTGCGACGAGGATCCACGGCTGGGGATCCACGTCAGCGACCGCGGTTCTGGTCGAGTTCGACGTCGCTGACCACGCCGGCCGCGGCGAGCTCGTCACCGATGATCGTGGGGATCGTGTAGTCGCCGCCGAGCAGGGAGGCCCGCTCGACCGTGAGCACGCCGGCATCGCTCCCCGGCGAACGTACATGCAGCACCCAAGCGTCGCCGCGATCGATCACGTCGGACACGTCGAGCGTGGTGCGCGGGCTGACGATCGCGACGGGGGTGAGGGTGTCGTCGACCGGTGTCGAGGCGCTGACGTAGAGGAGGTAGTCGGTGGGGTTCTGAATGGTCACGTCGACGCGGTCGGGTCCGAGCGGAAGCAGGACACCGATGAGCAGGACGACCGCCGCGGTGATCAGCAGCCAGGTCGTCTCGGACCGCGACGTACTGGTCGCCGTCGCCGGCGGAGCCGTGGACTGTCGCATCACCATGGATGGCTCGCGACGCGGATTGGGGCGGGATGGTTCATGTCACCTCGTGTCCACGGCGGCGCCGTGGGGTCGTCGTGCGGTCGCCGTCGCGACGATCCGCAGTGTCGATTCTGGGAAGACGACGAGCAACGATCCGGCGCACAGCGGCGACGGTCGTCTCGACGTGATGTCAGCCCGGATCGACGGGTGGCGCCCGGCCATCGGTGTCGCGCCCCGGACCGCCCGACCAGGAGTTGGTCACCGACTCGACGCGATGACGAAACTCGCAGTCGACAGCACGCGGGATGCCGCTGATCGCGCCGGCGACCGGATGGCCGCCGCGGTGGTCGACGCGAGCACCGCGCGCCTGCCCGGAATCGAACGACGCCGTGTCGATGCCTCGAGCGACCGGCGGGGCCGAACGGACGGTGTCGGCCAGTTCGGCGGATGCGCCGGCCATCGCCTCGATGCCCACGCCGATGGCCGCGTCGGTCGGCACTGGGCCGCTCGCGCTGGCGACCGCCCCCGGAACCGCGCCCACGACGGACGCGATGACAACCAGCAACAGCATCCGCAGGCTGGTTCTCCTCGAGGCGGGCATGATCGCGTCGACCCTACCGACTGCGGCGGGGAGCGCTGCGTCGGCTACTGGGCGTCGCGCAGCTCGCGGCGGAGATCGTTGACCTCGTCACGGAGCTTGGCGGCGTACTCGAACTTCAGCTCGGCGGAGGCCTCCTGCATTTCGGCCTCGAGCGTCTGGATGAGCCGGGCCAGTTCCTGCTGCGGCAGCGACTTGAGATCGCGTTGGACCTTGTCACGCTCGCGTTGGCGACGCTTGTCCTTGCCCGGGTACGGCGCGGTCTCGTCGGGGCGCAGCAGCGAGAGGATGTCACCGACCGCCTTGCGGATGGTCTGCGGGTTGATGCCGTGTTCCTCGTTGTAGGCGAGCTGCACCTTGCGACGGCGCTGAGTCTCGTTGATCGCCGCCTCCATCGAACGAGTGATCTTGTCGGCATACATGATCACCTGCCCATCGACGTTGCGAGCGGCGCGACCCATCGTCTGGATCAGCGACGTCTCCGACCGGAGGAATCCCTCCTTGTCCGCGTCGAGGATGCACACCAGCGACACCTCCGGCAGATCGAGTCCCTCACGGAGCAGGTTGATGCCGACGAGGACGTCGAAGTCGCCCAGCCGCAACCCGCGCAGGATCTCGATGCGTTGGATCGTGTCGATGTTCGAGTGCAGGTATCGCACCCGCAGCCCCTGCTCGAGGAGGTAGTCGGTGAGGTCCTCGGCCATCTTCTTGGTGAGCGTGGTCACCAGCACGCGGTCACCCTTGGCGATGCGGCCGTTGACCATCTCCATCAGGTCGTCGATCTGGCCCTTGGTCGGACGGATGATCGCCTCCGGATCGACGAGGCCCGTCGGACGCACGATCTGTTCGACGATGTTGGTCGAGACACGGAGTTCGTAGTCGCTCGGTGTCGCCGACAGGAACACGCACTGGTTCACCCGTTCGAGCACCTCCTCGAACGTGAGCGGACGGTTGTCGCGCGCCGAGGGCAGCCGGAAACCGTGGTCGACGAGCATGTCCTTGCGGCTGCGGTCACCCGCGTACTGCCCGTGCAACTGCGGCACCGCCACGTGGCTCTCGTCGATGACGAGCAGGTAGTCGTCGGGGAAG
>JBAWHL010000140.1:0-5798 GCA_049593815.1 Ilumatobacteraceae bacterium
GAACGCGGCGCAAGTCGGTGGGAACGCAGTGCGAGCGGGTGCGAACGCGGCGCGAATGGGCGGGAACGCAGTGCGAGCGGGCGCGAACGCGGCGCGAGCGGGACCCAACGCGGTGCGATTGGGCGGGAACGCCGCGCGAGCGGTGGGAGTGGGGTCAGTTGGCGAGGTCGAAGGCGGCGGTGACCTTGGCCGGGTGGAGGCGCACGAGCAGCTCGCCGGGGACGCCGTTGCGGGTGCCGAACTCCTCGGCGCGATCGGCGCCCATGTAGCGACCGCCGATCTGGGTGGCGAAGCGGCGCACCTCGTCCAGGTCGTCGGAGACCGTGACCGGTCCGTCGAGCTTCACGAACGAGAACGGCGGCGTGTCGTCCGAGACGACCAACGAGGCGCGGCCCTCGCGCGTCAGCGACCGTCCCTTGCCGGTGTCGGCTCCGGTGTTGAACACGAGGTCGTCACCGTCGAGCACGAACCAGATCGGCGCAACGTGGGGCGCGCCGTTCGTGGCGACCCAGGCGACCTTCCCGGTGCGTGTGCCGTGCATGAGAAAGGTGCGGATGCGTTCGTCGGTGATCGATGCCATGTGGTGCCTCCAGGCGGATGGATGAGTGGTTCAGGTCGTAGCGGTGGGTGGGGTGGTCGGGGACACGGGGGATCCGTGGTGTTCGACGAGTCGCCAGATTCCGTCGGCGCGGGCGAAGATGTTGGTCGCCGCGATCGTGCCGGTGCCCTGCCCGGACACGAGGTTCTCGTCGAGGGTCACCCAAGCGATGTCACCGTGGACGGCGACCGCCTCGTTGGTGAGGATGAACTGGTTCCGCCCGGGCCCCTCGAGAATGCGACGCCATGACTCCTCGACGCGTGGCCAGGTGCGCAGGATCGGCCAGCCGGGGTGGATGCACGTCGCGCGTTCGCTGTGCTCCCACACGGCGCGCATCGCGTCGAGATCCCGCGCTTCGTGCGCGGCGTAGAACGCCTTGTTCGCCTGGATCACTTCCTCGATGACGGGCTGCATCACGGTGCCAACGCGCTGTCGAAGGTCGTGCACTGCTCGGGGTCACCGGTCGAGTAGCCGACCTGGAACCAACTGCGTCGTTGGTCGGCGCTGCCGTGCGTGAAGCTCTCGGGGTTCACGTCCTGCCCGGCGGACTCCGAGATGCGGTCGTCGCCGACGGCTTCGGCGGCGGTGAGCGCCTCCTCGACTTCGTTGATGCGGTCGAACTGGCCGCGCTCGGCAGCCGACGATGCCCACGCGCCGGCGAAGCAGTCGGCCTGCAGTTCGAGGGCGACGCTGAACTCGTTGGCCGATTCGGGGAACTGTTGCTGCAACTGGCCGACGCGGCCGGCGATGCCGGTCATGTTCTGGACATGATGGCCGTACTCGTGGGCGACGATGTACTGCGCGGCGAGGTCACCGGTGGCGTCGAAGTCGTCCTGCAACTGCTGGAGGAAGCCGAGGTCGAAGTACACGAGCTCGTCGGCGGGACAGTAGAACGGGCCGGTCTGGGCGGTTGCCCGGCCGCAGCCGGTGGTGGTCGAACCCGAGAAGAACACGGTGTCGGCGCCGGGGTACGCGCCTTGGAACGATTCCGGGTACTGGCCCTCCCAGTAGATCGACACGTCGTCGACGGCGCCGCACACGATCTGTTCGATGTCACTCTCGCAGGCCGTGGGGCCGTCTGCTTCGGAGCTGACGTCGGAGGTCGTCGAGCCCTCACCGAGGAGCTGCGGAAGGATGAGCACCGCCGCGAGAATGATGATGCCGATGAGTCCGCCGCCGGCGCCGACCCCCATCGGGATGCCCGTGCCGCCGCCTCGCGGTCCGCCTCGGCCGAGACCGGGGATCGACAGCCCGCCGCCGCCACCGCTGCCACGGCGGTCGCGTACGCGGCTGGTGCGACTCGATCGGATCTTGGTCATCCCGAACGTTCTACCCCATCACGTCCGGGGTCAGTCCCCAGACGCGAGACCTCACGGTGGGGGTCAGACCCCACGCGTGACACCAATGGTGCTGGTCTCGGGTGGGAGGGTCGGCGGCGCACCGTGTCAGCCGAACTTCGTCGTCGGGCGCTCGGTGGTGACGCCGTCGAGTTCGATGTCGACCCTCTCGTTGTAGAAGCACACGTGCCCGGCGATCGCCTCCGACTCGGGCAGGGGCGTGCGGTATCCCCAGGCGAGATCGGTGTGTACGTCGTCGCCGACGGTGACGTTCCAGTAGTGCGCCGAGCCCTTGTAGGGGCAGCCGGTCGTGGTGTCGGTCGGCGTGAGGAGATCCATCCGGACGTCGGTCTGGGGCAGGTAGTAGCGCGGTGGTAGACCGGTTTCGAACAGGACGACGGCGTGCGCGGAGTCGGCGACGAGCGCCCCGTCGACACTGACTCTGACGTGGCGCGACGACGGCAGCGCGTCGACGCGGACTTCCGGACTGCGAGGGTGGACGAAGACTTCGACGTTCTCCTCGAACCACGAGTCCAGCGCCCGCCACTCGATGCGGACGAGGTCACGCAGCTCGGCGACGGGGGAGTCGAGGTGGCGCCAGGCCGCATCGGGGATCGTGATGTCGCCGACGACGAGGTCGTACCTGGTGCCGTCGCCACGGCTCGGCGAGCGCAGCGTGGTGCCGTTGTCGATCAGCGTCGCGTCGACGTCGGCGAGCGGGAAGTACCAGGCCGGGTAGTACGGGACTTCCCAGACGAACCGGGCGTCACGACTGTCGACGACGGTGCGTCCGCCGACGGTCCCTCGGATCCACTTCGGGTTCGGCTCGATGCGGACGCGTGGCCGGGACTCGCTCATGGTGGAGACAACCGTGAGCGCCGCGCCGTGATTCCCCGGCTACTCGTCGGCGTCGTGTTGCTCCGCGCGGCGGTCGAGTTCGGGCTCCGACGCTTCTCGGACGACGCCGACGAGGTTGGCGACGATCCGCTTCAGGTACCGGTAGTAGATCGCACGCGGCACGACGACGTGCCCGGGGGCGTCGGAGTGCATGTACTCGAGGATCTTCGCCTGGTGGGCGGTCTCGAGTTCGCGGCAGCGCCTGGTCAGGTCGGCGAGGTGCGCTTCGTCGGGCTCGGTCATCAGGTCGGCGACTTCGCCGAACAGCGCCGAGATCGTCGCCCGTTCGGCGAGCAACTCCTCGACTTCGGCGGTGGTGCCCATCGCCGCGCCGGCCTCGGCGAGGTCGAGCACGTTCTTGGCCTGGTCGCCGATCCGCTCGATCTTCTTGATCAGCAGCATGAGGCCGAGCACCGAGCCGATGTCGAGGGCGCCCTGCACGCTGACGTGCACGACGAGTTCGGTGCGGAGGTCGAACTCGGTCTGGTTGATGCGGGCATCGGTGTCACGAATGTCGCGGTCGACGGCCTCGATGGCGGTGTCGGTGAGGAGGGCGAGCGTGGCGAGGTCGAAGGAGTGGCGCGCGTCGCCGAGCATGCCGACGGCGCGTGAGATCACGTGATCGAGCCCGGTCGGGCCTTTGCGGAAGAACGACAACACCATGTTCGGGTTCCTTTCTCGACGATTGAGGTGGCCCAGGCGCTCAGCGCGCGAAGGCGAACCCCACCAGCGGGAGCGCAATGAACGCCCCCATGACATAGACGACCGCGAGCACGGGCCGACCGGCGGCGAGGCGGGCCAGCCATTCGGCACAGTAGATCGGGATGTCGCGGACGAAGGGCGGCACGTACAGGATCAGGATGCCGACCACGTTGAAGACGGTGTGCACGAGTGCGATGGTGAGCGCATCGGAACTCGATGACGAGAGCGCGGCGAGGAGCGCGGTGATGGTCGTGCCGACGTTCGCGCCGAGGGTCACCGGGTAGGCGTTGCGGATCGAGAGCACGCCCGCGGCGGACATCGGGATGAGGATCGAGGTGGTGATGCTCGACGACTGCACCAACATCGTGATGACGACACCGAGCAGCATGGCGATCGAGCCGCTGCCCTTGGACAGCACCGAGTTCATCGACCGCTCGACGCGGTCGGCGATCAGCGTGCGCATGTTCTTGGTGATCAGGCCGAGTGACATCACGATGAGGACGAGGCCACTCGCGATGAGGAGTGCTCCGAGTGCGGTTCCGCTCGGTCCCATCCACGACCAGAAGTCCTCGATCCAGTGCACCGGGGTCTTGACCCACTCCTTGATGGGGCTCTTCCAGGTGGTGCCCGACGAGCCGACCAGGTGTTCGCTGAGCCACGTCGCGATGTTGGAGATCACCCCGGTCGCGAGTTCGAGCGGGAGCAGGATGGCGACGGCGAACACGTTGAAGAAGTCGTGCACGGTGGCCGTGGCGAACGCTCGTCGGAACTCGTCGGACTTGCGGGCGCTGGCGAGCGACACGAGCGTGTTGGTGACCGTGGTGCCGATGTTGGCGCCCATGATCATCGGCACTGCGGTGTTGATGTCGATCGCGCCGGCGGCGACGAGGCCCACGATGATCGACGTCGACGCCGACGAGGACTGCACGAGCACCGTGCCCAGCACGCCGATGCACAGCCCGGCGATCGGGTTGGAGACGCTGGAGAACAGCCGCTCCTGGGTGTCGGAACCCATGACGTTGATGCCCTCTTCGAGGGAGGACACCCCGATGAGGAACAGGTAGATGAACCCGAAGACCATCGCCGCTCGGAGCGGCGTCGGAATGGCGCGCGGTTCGCGGTGAACGGCGCCGGAGAGGACCACGCCGGGCGACCGTAGTCGGGCCGCCGCGTTTCGATGGAACGCCGGTCAGCCCGGCGGTGTCCGCCAGCGCGACTCGGGTGCGAATCCGACGAGTTGCTTGGCTTTGTCGTTCGCGTAGAACGTCTCGAACTCGGCCATCTCTCGACGCTGCGGGACGCCGGCGTAGAAGCGTTCGTACACCTCGGCGCTGGTGATGGCGACGGACGTGTCGTCGTTGGCGACGTTGAACACCTCGTAGCCGAGACCGTCGGTGCGCAGGCAGCAGTCGACCATGTGGCCGAGGTCGCGGGCGTCGATGTAGCCGAAGATGTTGCGGCGTCGGTGCTCGGGGTGTTCGACGAACGCGGGGAACAGCGTCGCGTACTCGTCGGGCTCGATGACGTTGTTGATCCGCAGGGCGTAGATGTCGATGCCGGATCGGGCCTGGAAGGAGCGGGCGGTCGCTTCGTTGACGACCTTGGACATCGCGTAGCTGTCGTGGGGGATCGTCGGGTGGTCCTCGTCGACCGGGACGTAGTCGGGCAGCACCTCGCCGTCAGCGAAGCAGATCCCGTAGGTGGTCTCGGAGCTGGCGATGATCACCTTCGAGATGCCGAGGCGCGTCGCCGCGTCGAGGACGTTGTAGGTGCTGATGGTGTTGATGCGGAACGTCTCGTTCTCCGGCCGCAGGAACATCGACGCGATCGCGGCGAAGTGGACGACCGCGTCGTAGAGCGGTACGCCCGTGCCGGCGTCGAGGTCGCTCGGGCGGCCGTGTGACGACATCGCGCTGAAGACCTGCCCGGCATCGGTGAGGTCGACGCGCAGGTCGGCGACGTCGGTGGCCCCCAGCGGCGTCAGGTCGGCGTTGGTGACCTGATGGCCCCGTTCGACGAGGTGGGCGATCGCGTGTTTGCCGGCCTTGCCGCTTCCGCCCGTGAAGAAGATGCGCATGGCCCGAGGCTAGACACCCCGCCAGCGTTACATCAGGGGTCAGACCCCAGATGTAACGCCATCACGATTGGGGTCCGACCCGAGATGTGACTCAGGCGGGTTTGCGGGCAATGACGAACTGCTGGTCGTTGCGGAATCGGTAGATGCCGTGGCGGTCCCGGAGGCCGTCGAGGGCGTCCATCACCTG
>JBAWHL010000141.1:0-1564 GCA_049593815.1 Ilumatobacteraceae bacterium
GGCCTGTAGCGCTTCGACGTCCGCCTGGTCGCCGAAGTTGATGATGCCGTACAGGTCTTGCAGGAACGCCAGGTCGGCGGCGAAGAGGCCTTCGACCTCGTCGACGCCGACCTCGTCGAGCGAACCGAGCGACGTGATGACCCGGGCCAGCACCAAGATGGTGAGGTACGGGTCGTCGGGACCATCGATGGTGCGGTTGCGCAGCGGCTCGATCTCATCGCGTGCCGTGGCGAGCCGGATGGTTCCCTGGCGGTGCAACACACCGTCAGGACCGACATACCCCTTGGGCAGCGTGAATTCGAATTCCGTGCGCAACCCCGCCATGCTCAGGCCCAGGTGAGTTCGTCGTGGCGAATGGTCAGTTCCTCGACCATCGCCTCGCCGCTGCCGGCGTTGAGATCCGAGACCGACATCTTCGACGGGAAGCAGCGATCGAGGTTGAACCGGGCGATCTCCTCGAACTCGCGCGTCAGGATGACGATCGAACCGGTCTGCCGCTCGACGGCGTCGGCGGCATCGACGGTCTTGTCGAACCAGTCGTTGATCGCACGATCCTTCGTGAAGCCGCGCTTGAGCACCACTTCGGAGTACGTCCGGCTCGGGCCGGGCTGCTTGACCGTGACCTTCTTGCCGGTCGAGGTCATCTGTGTCTGTTCGATCACATCGACTTCCGAGCTGAGGCCGCTGCAGGACGTGAAGAAGCCCAGCGTGACCTTGTCGAGTTCGAATGCGAAGTAGCCGCCTTGTGCGGCGGTGAAGTCCGTGGACATTACTTGGCCCTTTCGAGGAATTCGATCTGCAGCTCGATGTCTTCGGTGACGACGTCGTCGCCACCCGCATCGAGGTCAGACACGCTCCACTTGGAGGGCCACGCCCTCAGAATGTTCCAGCGATCGACTTCCTCGCCGGCCAGGTTGTACATCACGATCGAGCCGTCGGTGTAGCTGTTGAGGCCCTTGCACATGTCGTCGTGCCACTTCCAGAACTCCTTGTCGCCGTTGAACTCGCGCTTCAGGGTGATCGTCTGGTACTTCACCGTTCCGGGGCTGAATCGGGTGACCGATTTGCCGGAGGCGTCGACACGTGTGCTCTTCACCTCTTCGATGTCGATCCCGAGGCCCGATGCCTCGGTGAACAATCCGCTCGCGACGGTGCCGAACTCGACGGCAAACGTCGACGAGATGATCGCTGTGGTCTTCTCGTCGCCGGGGACGATGGTGGTCATCGGCTACTCCTCTCCGTGTGATTCATGGTCAGCTCTCGTCCTTGATCTGAGCGACGCGGAAGATGACGAATTCGGCTGGCTTCACCGGCGCGATGCCGACTTCGACGATGACCTTGCCCTGGTCGATCGAGTCGGGCGGGTTCGTCTCCTCGTCGCACTTGACGTAGTAGGCCTGCTCGGCGGTGGCACCGAACAGGGCGCCGTCGCGCCAGAGGCCACGCAGGAACGAGCCGACCGTGCGCTTGAGCCCTTCCCAGAGCTTCTTGTCGTTGGGTTCGAACACCGCGAACGACGTGCCGTTCATGATCGTGGTCTCGATCATGTTGAACAGACGGCGGA
>JBAWHL010000142.1:0-2890 GCA_049593815.1 Ilumatobacteraceae bacterium
GCATCGGCCGGTACGCCTGGGTCGACCACTACGCACCGCTGCGCACCGCACTGCGCGACGTGAGCCGCAGCATCCGCCGTGCCGACGAACGCGCCGTCGCCTTCGCCGAAGACAACTCGATCGTCGATCGGGCGGTCGCCCACCGGGCCGGGCTCGGTTGGTACGGCAAGAACGCCAACCTGCTGCTGCCGGGCGCAGGGAGCTGGTTCGTGCTCGGCTCGATCGTCACGACGGCGGTCTATGAACCGACCGACACCCCGGTCGCCGATGGGTGCGGGAGCTGTGTGCGTTGCATCGAGGCCTGTCCGACCGGTGCGATCGTCGCTCCCGGCGTGATCGACGCGGGGCGATGCATCAGTTGGGTGCTGCAGAAGCCGGGGACGATTCCGATGGAGTTCCGCGAGGCGATCGCCGACCGGATCTACGGCTGCGACGAGTGTCAGGATGCGTGCCCGATCTCGGTCCGACTCGGGCAGCGCAACACGATCGATCTGGCAGCGACGGCCGATGCGTGGGCCGACGCGATCGAACTACTCGACGCGGACGACGAGTGGATCGATGCGAGGTACGGGCACTGGTACATCTCCGACCGGGACCTGCGGTGGGTGCGCCGCAATGCGCTGATCGTCGTCGGCAACGTCGGGGATCCGGCGGATGCACGTGTTCGTCGTGTCGTCGACCACTACCGTGCCCACATCGACACGATCCTTGCCGAACACGCCACGTGGGCGTCGCGCCGCCTCGACGAGCGTGCTGCATGAAGCACCTCCTCGTCACGAACGACTACCCACCGAAGATCGGCGGCATCCAGTCGCTGTTGTGGGAGTGGTGGCGGCGGTTGCCGTCGGACTCCTTCGCCGTGTTGACGAGTCCGTACGCGGGGTCCGCCGAGTTCGACGCGGGCGAGCCGTACCGGATCGAACGCACTCGGGAGCCGGTCCTGCTGCCGCACCCCATGATGGTGCGTCAGGTGAACAACCTCGCTCGTGAGGTCGACGCCGACCTGGTGGTGCTCGACCCGGCCGTCCCCGTCGGCCTCATCGGACCGTCGCTCGACCTGCCCTACGACCTGGTGCTCCATGGCGCGGAGGTCACCGTCCCCGGGCGACTCCCCGGCGCCAAGCAGGCTCTCGCCTACACGCTGACTCGTGCACGGGGCATCATCGCCGCTGGCGGGTACCCGGCCGCGGAGGCCGAGCACGCTGCCGGTCGTGCGTTGCCGATCACGATCGTGCCGTGCGGCGTCGACCCCGACGTGTTCAGGCCACTGAGCGCAACCGAGCGTGCCGACGCACGTGCCCACTTCGGGATCCCCGACGACGCCGAGGTGATCGTCTCGATGTCGCGCATGGTGCCACGGAAGGGGTTCGACACGGCGATTCGCGCCGCAGCGCGGTTGCGTCGGACCCGGCCGGATCTGTTGCTCGTGATCGCCGGTGGAGGCCGCGACGCCGACCGGCTGCAACGACTCGCCGACGAGCTCGACGCGCCCGTGACGTTCCTCGGCCGCATCCCCAACGAGGACAGGCCACTGCTCTACGGCTGTGGAGACGTGTTCGCGATGCTCTGCCGGAATCGATGGGGCGGCCTCGAGCAGGAGGGCTTCGGCATCGTCTTCATCGAAGCCGCCGCCTGCGGTGTCGCCCAGATCGCCGGCGCTTCCGGCGGAGCCGCCGAGGCGGTCGCCGACGGGGAGACCGGGCTGGTCATCCACGAGCCCGACGACGTGCAGGCCGTGGCCGATTCCTTCACCAGGTTGCTCGACGACGACGACCTGCGCGCCGCCATGGGGGTTCGATCACGCGAGCGGGTCCTCGAGGAGTTCGCCTACGACGTCCTCGCTCGCCGTCTCGGCGAGTCACTCGGTGTCTTCGACTGATCCGGTGGCAGACTCCACCACTGTGAACGGGCAGCCCGACAACGCACGCGCCGGCGACGTCATCGTGCTCGTCGACGTCGTGGGAACCGTCGTGTTCGTCATCACGGCGCTCTTCGCAGCGATCGTGTTCTCCACCTCGGCGCAATGGGTCGGGGCGATCACGGCCATGGGGCTGTTCGCGATCGGCGTGTTCGCCTTCCTCTGGTCGTTCTACAACGCCGCGCAACGCAGTCGGGCCGAGGAGATCGGGGTCTTGCAGGTGTACCTGTTGCTGGGTCGGCCGACGCCACCACGGGTTCGTCGCGTGATGCTGTCGATGCTCGCGATCCAGGTCGTGGTCGCGCTCGGGACGGCGATCGGCCGCTCCGAAGCCGACGACGGATCACCCGGGACATCGCTGGCCGTCGGCATTCTCGTGCCGATGTTCGGCATGGGACTCAACGGATTGTGGTGCGCGTTCCATGGTGTGTTCGAGCCGCGCAAGGCCGCAGGCGCGACGACCGGTGCGACTGGCACCACTTCTGACGTCGCGATGGACCAGAATGGTGACCATGGCTGAGACAGCGACCGAGATCATCTCCATCGATGCCCCGCACGATCGCGTCTGGCAGATCGCCATCGACCTCGAGAGCTACCCCATGTGGGCGCACGACATCAAAGACGTGAACATCCGCGCCACCGACGACGAGGGACGGCCGCTCGAGGTCGAGTTCCGGGCGTCGGCACTGGGCCGCAGCACGCACTACACGCTGAAGTACGACTACACGAACGCTCCGAACGAGATGGGCTGGAGCATGCTCAGCGGCGACATTCAGCGCTCGATCGACGGCGTGTGGCGTTTCGAGGCCGACGGAGACGATCGGACCACGGTCCGCTACGACCTCCAGATCGACCTGGCGGTTCCGCTGCCCGGATTCGTCAAGCGTCGCGCCGAGGTCAGGATCCTGAACACCGTGCGCGAACTGAAGGTCCGCGCCGAGGCGTGACCGGCGTCGCCGGGGCGACCCGGCG
>JBAWHL010000143.1:0-1859 GCA_049593815.1 Ilumatobacteraceae bacterium
CGCCCGCGTCGATCGTTGATGCTGGCGCTCGTCGCGGTCGTCCTGCTCGGGCTCGTCGGCGCAGCCACCTTGTTGATCGGCGGTGGCAACGACACCGACGGTGACGCCGCCCCGATCGCGGCACCGGAAGCGGAAGCAGCTGTCACGACCGCGGCGCCAGCGACCACCGCGGCGCCGACGACGACGGCAGCGCCCACCACCACGGCCGCACCGACGACGACGGCAGCGCCCACCACGACGCAGCCGACGGCGAGCTACCCGACGCTGCCCGATGGCTCACCCGAGCCGATCGTCGCGATCTTCGATGGCCCGACCGTCCGGATCTCCGGATGGGTTCCGAGTGAGGAGAAGGCCGAACAGTTGAAGGTCTTGGCGCTGGCCAACAGCACCGACCCGAATGCGCAGATCGTCGGCGAACTGGAAATCGATCCGATGGTGCCGCTCGGCACCGGCACGAGGGTCCTCGAGATGAACTCGCCCCGCTTCCCCACCGGCAGCTCCGACGTGACGCCAGAGCACGCGGCGCAGCTCGACCGTGTCGCCCTCGTGATGGCGGCCCTCCCCCACACCACGGTGACCGTCGTCGGCCACGCCGATCAGATCGGCGACGCCAATGCCAACTACGCGCTGTCCGAGGCTCGTGCGGTGTCGGTCGTGCGGTACTTGGTCGGCCAGGGCATCGAGCCGGCTCGTCTGGCATCACGTGCCGTCGGCGAGCAGGACCTCCTCTCGGAGGATCAATCCGATGTGGCACTGGCGTTGAACCGCCGCACCGAATTCGTCTTCTACGGCTTGCTCGCCGACTGATCGGGCTGACCGGTCACGTCGGGCTCGTCGAGCACCGACGGCGGCAACTGCACCAATTCACTCCACAGCTCATCGACCTGGCGTCTCAATGACGCCAGGTCGCCGCTGTTGTCGAGGACGTGCGAGGCACGCTCGAGCCGTTCCTCGCGAGACAGTTGGCTGGCGATGCGTGCTCGGGCGTCGGTCTCGTCCATGCCGCGCTGGTCGACGAGGCGGTCGATGGCGACGTCGACGGGGATGTCGACGACGATCGTCGCCGCCAGTCCGGCGCGAGGGTTCTCCCCGAGCAAGGGGAAGTCGAGGACGACGACACGGTCGGTGTCGCGCTGTGCATCGATCTGCCGCTGGATCTCGGCTTGCATCGCCGGGTGGACGATGCCGTTGAGATCCTTCAGCGCCGCCTCGTCGCTGAACACGATCGTGGCGACGGCGCCGCGATCGAGCGTCCCGTCGTCACGGATGATGTGGGCACCGAAGCGTTCGGCCATGGCATCCAGGACCGGGCTTCCCGGTCCCTGGATGTCACGTGCGATCTGATCGGCGTCGACGATGACTGCGCCGAGTTCGGCGAGTCGTTGTGACGCCGTCGACTTGCCGGCGCCGATTCCGCCGGTCAACCCGACGAGGATCACTCGGAGGGAGCTTCCTCCGCGACGGCTTCCTCGGCGGCGGCCACGGGGGCCTCGGCTGCGGCGTCTGCGGCGGCCTCCGGTGCGGCTGCACCTTCGGCTGCGGCCTCGGCAGCGCCTTCGCCACCCTCGCCGTAGTACTCGGTCCACGCGGCCTCGGCCTCAGCCGATGCTTCACCCTGGACCCAGTTGCCGGCGGAGTCGACTTCGAAGTGCTCGCGGTACTCGGCGGCGAGTTCGCCACCTTCGGCGGCCTGCTTGATCGACAGGCTGATGCGACGACGAGCGAGGTCGAGATCGATGATCTTCACCCACAGCTCCTCACCGGGCGTGACGACCTGCTCGGGCGAGTCGACGTGGTGCGCCGACATCTCCGAGATGTGCACGAGGCCCTCGATACCTTCGCCGACCTGGACGAACGCA
>JBAWHL010000144.1:0-2210 GCA_049593815.1 Ilumatobacteraceae bacterium
GGTCTGCAACGGCGGCTACAGCTCGTCACTCGGCGCGGCGAACCTGCAGCTTCTCGGCTTCACCGACGTCGCTGACCTCATCGGTGGCCACCGCGCGTGGGCCGCGGCCGGGTTGCCGGTCGAGGCGCCCGATCACTCCCATCTCGACACCTGATCAGCGACAGGGTCAGGAGCGTTGGTAGTTGGGAGCTTCCTTGGTGATCGTGACGTCGTGGGGGTGTGACTCCTCACGACCGGCGGTCGTGACCCGCATCAGACGGGCGCTGCGCAGCGCGTCGAGCGTGGCGGCACCGGCGTAGCCCATGCCGGAACGAAGGCCACCGACGAGCTGATACACCACTTCGCCGAGCGATCCGGCGTATGGCACGCGTCCTTCGATCCCTTCGGGAACCAACTTGTTCGAGGCCGCGCCGACGGCGGAACTGCCCGAGGTCGACTGACCGGTCGCGTAGCGGTCCTGGCTGTCGCCGGTCATCGCGCCCATCGAGCCCATGCCCCGGTAGCTCTTGTAGCGGCGTCCCTCGAAGAGTTCCATCTCGCCGGGGCTCTCCTCGGTGCCGGCGAGCAGCGAGCCGAGCATCACGGTCGACGCTCCCGAGACGATGGCCTTGACGATGTCGCCGGAGAAGGTGATGCCGCCATCGGCGATCACGGGCACCCCGAGCTGCCGGGCACGCTGCGACGCGAACCAGACGGCGGAGAGCTGGGGCATGCCGGCGCCCGAGACGACACGGGTGGTGCAGATCGAGCCGGCACCGACGCCGACCTTGATCGCGTCAGCCCCTGCGTTGGCGAGGGTCTCGACGCCCTCTTCGGTGACGACGTTGCCCGCCGTGACCGGCAGGTCGGGCCAGGATCCCTTGACACGTTGGATGGCCTTGACGACGTTCGCGGAGTGACCGTGGGCGGTGTCGATCGAGACGGCGTCGACCCCCATGGCGACGAGCGCTTCCACGCGTTCCTCGACGTCCTCTCCGACGCCGATCGCCGCAGCGCACCGCAAGCGGCCGCGCGTGTCGCGCGACGCGTTGGGGAAGTCGAGACGTTTCTGGATGTCCTTGACGGTGATGAGGCCGGCGAGGCGTCCGTCGCTGTCGACGAGGGGCAGCTTCTCGATGCGGTACTGCTGCAGGATGGCCTTGGCCTCGTCGAGCGAGGTGCCGACCTCCGCGGTGATCAGCCGATCGCTGGTCATGAAGTCGGTGACCGGACGGTCGAAGTCGGCGCCTTCGCAGAACCGGATGTCGCGGTTGGTGAGGATGCCCACGAGGCGACCATCGGGATCGGTGATCGGAACACCCGAGAACTTGAAACGGTGCATCAGGTCCTCCGCATCGTGGAGGAGCGCGGTCGGAGGGAGGGTCACCGGGTCGGTGATCATGCCGGACTGCGACCGCTTCACCTTCTGGACCTCGGCAGCCTGGTCGGTGATCGACATGTTGCGATGGATGACACCGATGCCGCCGTGACGGGCCATGGCGACGGCCATCCGGCCCTCGGTCACCTTGTCCATCGCTGCGGACACGAGCGGGACGGCGAGCTCGATGTCAGCAGCGAACGTGGCGCTGGTCTCGACGGCGTCCGGCAGCGTCTCGGAGTACCCGGGAATGACGACGACATCGTCGAAGGTGAGGGCTTCGAACCGGTCGAAGAACTCGTCGTTCGGGTTGGTGCGGTCGTGTCGGGTCATGCGGAGACCTCCGTGCGTGCGGTGTCGGGTGTGGGGGACGGGGCGGAACAGATGTCGATCAGTGTGTCGACGAGGAGACGGTGTTCGGTGGTGTGCACCAGTCTCGCGAACTCGTCGAACCCTGCGTGTACGTCGATGTCGATGGTCGCGGTTCCGAGCACCGGTCCGTCGTCGACGCCTTCGTCGGGGACGAGGTGGATCATGACACCCGTGGTCGACCGGGTGCCGGCGACCGCTTGTTCCCATGCCCGTTCGATTGCTCGGGTCCCGGGGAGGTCGCCGGGCAACGCTGGGTGCAGGTTCACGACCTGGCCTGGGAACCAGCCGAGAAAGCTCATCGTCAGGATGCGCATCCACCCGGCGAGCACGATCAGGTCGGCGTCGAAACCGGCGACGACGTCGGCGAGCCGGGCGTCGTAGTCGGCGCGTTGTTCTCCCGGGTGGACGCCGACGTGGACCGCGGGAACACCTGCGGCGTCGGCGCGCTGGAGCGCGAAGACGTCGGGACGATTCGACACCA
>JBAWHL010000145.1:0-3682 GCA_049593815.1 Ilumatobacteraceae bacterium
GGGATGTGGCCGATCTCACCGGCGAAGCCTCGATGCCCGGCGACACGGCGGCCGTCGACGACGAGCCCGCCCCCGACACCGACCTCGCCGGAGACGAACAGCATCGTCCGCGCGCCGACGCCGGCACCGAATCGGGCCTCCGCGAGTGCACCGAGATCGGCGTCGTTGCCGACGAAGACCGGCAACTCGACGCCGAGCGCCTCGCGCAGGAGCGGCCCGAGGTCGAGGTCGTACCAGCCGAGGTTCGGTGCGGTCACGATGACGTCGCCGGGTTCGGTGATCACGCCCGGCACGGCGACGCCGATCGCGAGCACACGGCGACCGTCGACCATCTCCCCGTGCCATCCGAGCCGGCGAACCAGTTCGGCGATGTCGGCGACAGTTGCGCCGATCGGCGCACGGCCACGCGGGCGGGCGCTGCGATGAGACCGCAGGACCTTGCCGTCGAGTCCGACGATGGCGACGCTCAAGTCGTCGACCCCGACCTCGACGGCCAACGTGACGAAGTGGGCCGTGGCGACGTGCACCACCGGTGACGGTCGCCCGGGGCGACCATCGGGGAGGGCAGCGTGCTCATCGGCGAGGCCGAGCGACACGAGCTCGCCCACGAGCCCGCTGATGGCGCTCCGCGTCAATCCGGTCGCGGCGCCGAGTTCGGAGCGCGACACCGGGCCCGAGGTTCGCAGCGTCTCGAGAAGCACTGCGAGGTTCGACTGACGAACCGCCTGCGGACGCACGACATCGGTGGTCCTTCGTTTCACGTCCCTCTCTTCCGCTCCATCACGTCGCGTCACTTTGGACCAGGTTTGTCCGTGCTGTCAACAAAGGTGACGCAACCACGACGTTGCGATGACCCCACGACCGCACCGGGCGCGACCATCGTTCCGCCGGCCGGATTCCTCCTCGCTCGAATTTCTCCTATGGGGATAGTGAGAATTCGGGCCGCAGGTAGAATCACCGGTGTGAGTGATCTGCTGTTCCGAGTCGACAACCTGCACGTGCGACCGACCGAGGGTGATCACGCCGACATCCTCCAGGGTCTCGACCTCGCGGTCGCTCCCGGCGAGGTCCACGCGATCATGGGTCCGAACGGGTCCGGCAAGTCGACCCTCGGCAGCACGCTGATGGGTTCGCCCGAGTACACCGTCACCGACGGGACGATCGAGTTCCTCGGCGACGACATCACCGAGTGGCCCGTCGACGAGCGCGCCAAGGCCGGCATGTTCCTCGCCTTCCAGTACCCGCAGGAGATCGCTGGCGTGTCGGTGATTCAGTTCCTGCGCCAGGCGCTGTCCCAGCGCAAGGGTCTCGACCTGTCGGTCCTCGAACTGCGTCTCGCCACGATGGAGTGGATGAAGCGCCTCGGGATGGACTCCTCCTTCGTCGACCGATACCTCAACGAGGGGTTCTCCGGCGGCGAGAAGAAGCGCAACGAGATCATGCAGATGGCGATCCTGGAGCCGGAGCTCGCCATTCTCGACGAGACCGATTCCGGCCTCGACATCGACGCACTCCGCATCGTCGCCCAGGGGATCCGCGAGGTCCGCGTGGAGCGCCCGAACATGGGCGTCGTTCTCATCACCCACTACCAGCGCCTCCTCGACGAGGTGACGCCGGACCGCATCCACATCCTCGTCGACGGGCGCATCGTCGCCAGCGGCGGAATGGAACTGGCCGAGCAACTCGAACGCGACGGGTACGAGGCCTTCAAGCCCGAGCATGCGGGAGCCTGAGCAGATGCCGTACGACGTCGAGGCCATCCGCAAGGAGTTCCCGATCCTGTCGCGTCAGATCGACGGGGCACCGCTCGTGTACCTCGACTCCGGCAACACCTCGCAGAAGCCCCGACAGGTGATCCATGCAATGTCGGAGTTCCTCGAGCAGTCCTATGCACCGATCAACCGGAGCTCCTACCGCCTCGCCGGCGAAGCCACCGAAGCCTTCGAAGCCGGTCGCCGCGCCGTCGCCCGCCTGATCAACGCGCCCGCCGCCGACGAGGTCGTGTTCACCAAGAACGCCACCGAGTCACTCAACCTCGTCGCCAAGGCATGGGGCGGGGCAAACCTGCGCGAGGGCGACGTCGTGGTGCTCACGCACATGGAGCACCACGCCAACATCGTCCCGTGGCAGATGCTGCGCGACGAGCGCGGCATCGACATCCGTTGGGTGCCGTTGACCACCGATGGCCAGCTCGACCTCAGCGGACTCGACCAACTCCTCGACGGCGCCAAGGTGTTCTCGTTCACCGCGATGAGCAACGTGCTCGGCACGATCACGCCGATTGCCGACCTCTGTCGTGCAGCCCACGCCGCCGGAGCCCTGGCCGTCGTCGACGCCTGCCAGTACGTGCCGCACAATCCGACCGACGTGCAGGCGTGGGACGCCGACTTCGTCGCGTTCTCCAGCCACAAGATGTGTGGACCATCGGGCATCGGCATGCTGTGGGGCCGCATGGAACTGCTCGACGCGATGCCGACGTTCCTCGGTGGCGGCAACATGATCGACACCGTGACGCTCGACGGCTACACGCCCGCGCCGGTGCCGGCGAAGTTCGAGGCGGGCACTCCCCCGATCGTCGAAGCCGTCGGGTTGCACGCAGCGGTCGACTTCCTCGAGTCGCTCGGCATGGACACCATCCGCGAGCACGAGAAGACCCTCACCCGGTACGCCCTCGACACGCTCCGTGACCGATTCGGCGAGGAGATTCGGATCCACGGACCCGACGACGTCGAGGTGCGCGGCGGCGTCCTCAGCTTCACGTTCCGAGACCTGCACCCTCACGACGTGAGCCAGGTCCTCGACGAACGCAACGTCTGCGTTCGTGCCGGTCACCACTGCGCGAAGCCACTCATGCAGGTCCTGGGCGTTCAGTCGACGACCCGGGCGAGCCTGTACCTGTACAACACTCCGTCCGATGTCGATGCGCTCGCCGATGCGCTCGCCACCGCAACCGATATCTTCGGATTCTGATGCCCGGCCTCGACGACCTCTACCGCGAGATCATCCTCGATCACTACCGCACGCCACGCAACCGGGGTGAGCTCGAAACGCCACCGGCGGTCGAGTCACGCGGGCACAACCCGTTGTGCGGCGACGAGATCACGCTGTTCCTCCTCGTCGACGGCGAGGGCGACGACGCGACCATCAGCGACGTGAAGATCGGTGGCCAGGGCTGCTCGATCTCTCAGTCGTCCGCGTCGATGATGACCCAGGCCGTGATCGGCAAGACGGTCCCGCAGGCACGTGCACTGATCGGCAAGTTCAAGACGATGATGGGGATCGAGGGCTACGAGGCGGCGGCCGACGAGTCCGACGTGCCCCTCGGCGACCTCGAAGCGCTGCAGGGCGTCGTGAAGTTCCCGGTGCGCATCAAGTGCGCCGTGCTCGGCTGGAACACGCTCGCCGACGCACTCGACCAGGCCTGACGCACCACACGCCCGCCCGGCTCACCGCTTGAGGTCGGTGACGACGCCCGCGCTGGCTCTGACCAGTTCGTCCGGTGACAGGCTGAAGACGTCGTTCCACGTGCCCGCCGCGGCCCACACGACCTCGTGCGTCAGCAGGTCGGCATCGATGTCGCCCAACCTGCGGCGGCGGCCTGGTGTTATCGGGTGCTCGGCTTGGGCCGAAGTAGTGCACCGCACGGGCAGACGCAGCGTCATTCCGGGCGAGCGTTATGTAT
>JBAWHL010000146.1:0-9925 GCA_049593815.1 Ilumatobacteraceae bacterium
CGCTCGACGAGCGCGTCGACGATGGTTCCCTTGCCGACCCCTCCGGGGCCGGAAACGACGATGATCACCGGGAGACCGGTCAGCTACCGAGGAGCTCGAGCAGCTTCGCCTTCTGTTGGGCGCCGAGACCCTGGACCCGACGATTGTCGGCGATCTCGATGTCCTCCATGATGCGTCGCGCCTTGACCTTGCCGACTCCCGGCAGGGATTCGAGGAGCGAGACGACCTTCAGCTTGCCGACGTTCACGTCGTCCGACGCCAACGCGTCGACGAGAGACATCGAGCCCATCTTCAACCGAGCCTTGATCTCGGCCCGAGCGGCGCGGGCTTCGGCGGCCTTTGCGAGCGCGGCGGTTCGCTGCTCGGGGGTCAGCTGTGGGGGTGTTGCCATGGGTCTCAAGCTAGCGCGGCGATGTCGGCGAGCCTGGACACTCCGCGGGCTGTGGCCCACGTCACCAGGTCGGCCTGGATTCGCCCCGCAGCGGCCGGGTCGGCGAAGGAGGCCGTTCCCACCTGGACCGCACTCGCCCCGGCCAGCAGGAGCTCGACCGCGTCCCAGGCCGATGCCACTCCCCCGACGCCGACGATCGGCAGGTCGGGAAGCGCTGCGTGCACGTCGTGCACGGCCCGTACGGCAACGGGATGGATCGCGCGTCCGGAGAGCCCTCCGCCACCCGCGCCGAGCGCCGGGCGCAGCGTGTCGGGGTCATAGGCGAGGCCGAGCAGCGTGTTGATGCACGTGACCGCCTCGGCCCCCGCCTGTTCGACCGCGGCGGCGACCTCGACGATCCGGTCGGTGTTGGCGCTGAGCTTGGCCCAACGCGGTCGACCACACGACGCGGTCGCGGCCATGACCTCCGCCGACAGGGCCGCATCGTGGGCGAAGATCGAGCCGCGCCCTTCCAGGTTCGGGCACGACAGGTTGACCTCGACGGCCACGACCGAGGCGGGCGCCTCAGCGAGCAGCGCCGCGGCCTGCGCGTAGTCCTCGACCGATCGACCCCAGATGCTCGCGACGATGGTCGCACCCGTGGCCGCCAGATCGGTCACGACGTGGTCGAGCCAGTACCTGATGCCGGGCCCCTGCAGCCCGACCGCGTTGATCATTCCCTGCGTCGTCGGGTGAACCCGTGGCGCCGGATTCCCCGCCCATTCGAAGGCGGCCAACGACTTCGTGACGACCGCACCGAGTGACCCGAGGTCGAGGTACGGCGCCAGTTCGGTCCCGTACCCGGCGGTACCGGACGCGGTCATGACGGGGCCACGCAGCTCCACCGAACCGACCGTCGCCGTCGTGTCGATCACGCCGAAGTGCGCTCCGGACTCGACGCGACGCCGTGGTACTCCTGCAGCGTTCGCACCGAGAGCTCCTCACCGACGCGTTCGGCGAGGCCCTCGACGGCCGCCAGCGCGGCGTCGACGGTGGTGAAACAGCTGACCCCGTGCAGGATCGCTGCCTTGCGGATCTGCTCACCATCGCTGCGACTGAGCTGCCCACGCGGGGTGTTCATGACGAAGCTGACCGTGCCGGTGGCGATGAGATCGACCGCGGTCATCATCGCGTCGTCGCTCGCTCCTCGACCGCCCTCGGATTCCTGACCGGAGCGGTCCTGCACCTTGGCGACGACCTGATCGACCGGCGTGTCGAACGCGGCCAGGTAGGCGGCGGTTCCCTCGGTCGCTGCGATGCCCAGGCCGAGCGCCCGCAGGTGTTGCGCCACGACGAGGCCCGCCGGCTTGTCGGGATCGGCCAACGAGATGAAGACCGTTCCGTCGGTCGGCAACAGCGTGCCCGCGGCGAGTTCGGCCTTGTAGAACGCCCGACCGAACGTCTCGGCGATGCCCATGACCTCACCGGTCGAGCGCATCTCGGGGCCGAGCGCCGGGTCGACCTCGGGGAACCGGTTGAAGGGCATGACGGCCTCCTTGACGGCGACGTGTCCACCGACCGGGGGCTTCAACAGCCCCTCGACACGGAGTTCCTCGAGCGTCGCTCCGAGCATCACCCGGGTCGCGACCTTCGCCAGAGGCACGCCGGTCGCCTTGGCCACGAACGGCACGGTCCGGCTGGCCCGCGGGTTGGCCTCGATGACGTAGACGGTCGTCCCCATCACGGCGTACTGCACGTTGATCAGTCCGCGCACGTCGAGTCGCTTGGCGATCGCCACCGTGTAGGCCTCGATGACCTCGACGACCCAGGACGGCAGGGTCGGAGGCGGAATCGCACAGGCCGAGTCGCCCGAGTGCACGCCCGCTTCCTCGACGTGTTCCATGACGCCGCCGATCAGCACCTCACCCGTGACGTCGCGGATCGCGTCGACGTCGACCTCGGTCGCGTCGGCCAGGAACCGGTCGATCAAGACGGGTCGTTCGGCGGAGAGCCCACCCTCCTTGCCGAGGCTGCCGAAGCCGGCGAGTTCGTCCATCGCTCGCGCCAGATGGTTGCGGTCGTGCACGATCTGCATGGCGCGTCCACCGAGCACGTAGCTCGGGCGCACGAGCACGGGGAACCCGATCTCGTCGGTGATCGCGAGCGCCTGCTCCAGGTCGACGGCGGTGCCGCCGGGAGGCTGCGGGATCCGCAGTTCGTCGCAGATCTTGTTCCAGCGTTCGCGGTCCTCGGCGGCGTCGATCGAGTCGGGCGACGTACCGGCGACGAGTGCGGCCGGAATCAGGCCAGACAGCTTCAGGGGCGTCTGGCCGCCGAGTGAGACGATGACCTTCTCGGGCTGTTCCGCGGCGATGACGTTCAGGACGTCTTCCTGCGTGAGCGGCTCGAAGTACAGCCGATCCGAGGTGTCGTAGTCGGTCGAGACGGTCTCTGGGTTGCAGTTGACCATGATCGTCTCGAACCCGGCGTCGCGCAGCGCGAACGAGGCGTGGACGCAGCAGTAGTCGAACTCGATGCCCTGCCCGATGCGGTTCGGCCCCGACCCGAGGATCACGACCTTGCGACCGGTCGACTCGCGGACCTCGCTCTCGTCTTCGTAGGTCGAGTAGTGGTACGGGGTCTCCGCCGCGAACTCCGCCGAGCAGGTGTCGACGGTCTTGTACGTCGGCACGACCCCCGCTGCCTCTCGGGCGTTGCGAATGTCGTGCTCGTCGGCACCCCACAGGTACGCGAGCTGGGCGTCGGAGAACCCGAGCCGCTTCGCCCGGCGCCATGCCCGAACCGTCATCGCGTCGAGGCCGACGTCGGCGAGCGCGTGGCGTTCTTCGACGATCATCGACATCTGGTCGAGGAACCACGGATCGATGCGCGTCGTCTCGTGCACCTGATCGACGGAGATCCCGCGACGGAGCAGTTCGCCGACCTGCTGGATCCGGTCGGGAGTCGGAATCGCCGCCTGGGCCAGGACGTCCTCGTCGGAGAGCTCGTCGAGGTGCGCCTCGCTCGGATCACAGTTCAGGCCGAGGCGGCCCTGTTCCAATGACCGCAGCGCCTTCTGGAGGCTCTCGGGGAAGGTGCGGCCGATCGCCATCACCTCACCGACCGACTGCATCTGTGTGCCGAGGATGCCCGACGTGCCGGGCAGTTTCTCGAACGCCCACCGTGGAATCTTGGTCACCACGTAGTCGATGACGGGTTCGAAACACGCGGGAGTGGCGTTGGGGAACGGGGCGGCGGCGCCTCCAGGCGCGTCGCCGGCCGCGTCACCAGCGGTGATGTCGTTCTGGATCTCGTCGAGGGTGTAGCCGACCGCGAGGCGGGCAGCGATCTTGGCGATCGGGAAGCCGGTCGCTTTCGACGCGAGTGCCGACGAGCGCGACACCCGCGGGTTCATCTCGATGACCACCTGGCGCCCGGTGCCGGGCTCGACGGCGAACTGGACGTTCGACCCGCCGGTCTCGACGCCGACACGACGGATGCAGGTGAGTGCGGCGTTGCGCATCGCCTGGTACTCGACGTCGGTCAGGGTCTGGATCGGTGCGACGGTGATCGAGTCGCCGGTGTGGACGCCCATCGGGTCGACGTTCTCGATGCCGCAGATGATCACGCAGTTGTCGGCGTGGTCACGCATGACCTCGAGTTCGTACTCCTTCCACCCGACGACGGATTCCTCGATGAGGATCTCGCTGATCGGGCTCGCCGTGAGGCCGCTGCCGGCGAGCTTCTCGAACTGTTCGTCGGTCCAGGCGATGCCGGTGCCTCGGCCTCCGAGGATGTAGGCGGGGCGGATGACCACCGGGAGACCGATGTCGGCGATGACGGTGCGGGCCTCCTCCATCGTGTGGGCCGTGCCGGAGCGGAGACAGTCGAGGCCGACGCCGAGCATCGCCTGCTTGAACTGCTCGCGGTCTTCGGCGGTGGCGATCGCTTCGGCGTTGGCGCCGATCATCTCCGGCTTGCCGGGGACGCCGATCAGCCCGCGCTCGAAGAGTTCCATGGCGATGTTCAGACCGGTCTGGCCGCCGAGGGTCGGCAGGACGGCGTCGGGCTGCTCGCGGTCGATGATCGCGGAGACGACCTCCCACGTCAGCGGCTCGATGTAGGTCGCATCGGCGAAGTCGGGATCGGTCATGATCGTCGCCGGGTTCGAGTTGGCGAGGATGACGCGGTACCCCTCCTCGCGCAGAACCCGACACGCCTGGGTGCCGGAGTAGTCGAACTCGCAGGCCTGGCCGATCACGATCGGGCCGGACCCGATGATCAGGATCGAGTGGATGTCGGTGCGTTTCGGCATCAGCGGGCTCCTGCGCGTTGCATCATGTCGGCGAACTGGTCGAACAGGTAGTGCGAGTCGTGGGGTCCGGGGTTGGCCTCGGGGTGATGTTGCACGCTGAATGCCAACTCGCCGGTCACCTCCAACCCTTCGCACACGCCGTCGTTGAGATTGACGTGGGTCATCGTCGCCTTGCCGGACATCGAGTCGGCGTCGACGGCGAAGTTGTGGTTCTGGCTGGTGATCTCGACCTTGCCGGTGGCGATGTTGCGCACCGGGTGGTTGCCGCCGTGGTGACCGAATGGCAGCTTGACGGTGCCGGCGCCGATCGCCCGGCCGAGGAGCTGGTGGCCGAGGCAGATGCCGAACACCGGCACGTTGCCGATCAACCCGGCGATGCTCTCGACGGCGTACGGCACCATGGCGGGGTCGCCGGGGCCGTTGCTCAGGAACACCCCGTTCGGGTCGCGGGCCAAGATGTCCGCTGCCGACGTCGATGCCGGGACGACCTCGACCGTGCCGAAGCGGGCCAGGTTGACGGCGATGTTGCGCTTCATGCCGTAGTCGACGGCAACGATGCGCGTGCGGTTGGCCGGGTCGAGCGCGTCGACGGTGTACCCGTCGGCCACGCTGACCTGGGACACGAGGTCGACGCCGTCCGTACCGGGCTCGGCGACCGCGGCGGCGCGGAGATCCGCTTCGGGTGCCGAACCGAATGCGCCGGGCATGGCGCCGGTGTCGCGCAGGATGCGGGTGAGCCGGCGGGTGTCGATGCCCCCGATTCCCGGGATGCCCTGCCGGACCAGCATCGCGTCGAGACTGGACTCGGCACGGAAGTTGCTGTGTCGACGAGCGAGCTCGCGCACGACGATGCCGCGGCAGAAGGTGCCCCGCGACTCGAAGTCGGCGGCGTTGGTGCCGTAGTTGCCGATGTGCGGCGTCGTGAACGAGATGATCTGGCCGGCGTAGCTCGGGTCGGTGATGACCTCCTGGTAGCCGCTCAGCACCGTGTTGAACACGACCTCACCGGTGGCGATCTCGTGCTCCGCACCGAACAGGTCGCCCTCGAAGACGCTCCCGTCCGCGAGCACGAGCGCGCCCTCGCGCACCGCGCTCATCGACCGAGCCCCGATCCGGCCGTCGGTGTCGGCCCACACGTCGTTCGACGCTGTGGCGGACACAGAGCTTGAGGTGCGCAGAGTGTGTGCATGTTCATCCAGTCTAACGTATGTTCATTCATTGACGCGTGCGAGTTGTTCATCGGGTGGCGGCGCCGTCGGTGACGACGAGCGCGCCGTCGAAGATCGTGTGCCGGACCCGGCCACGCAGCGGCACCCCGATGTAGGGCGTGTTGCGGCTCTTGCTGGCGAGCTGTGCGGGGACGACCTCCCACTCGGCTTCGGGATCGAAGACCGTCAGGTTCGCCGGCTCGCCGGGAGCGATCGGGCGGCCGTGGCGGTCACCGACACCGGCGATCGCCGCAGGCTTCCACGAGAGCGCAGCGACCACGTCGGCGAGCGGCATGTCGAGATGCGCGAGCGACACCCCGAGCGCGGTCTCCAGGCCGAGCATCCCCGGCGGTGCCTGGTCGAGCGGTTGCTCCTTCGACTCGGCCACGTGCGGCGCGTGATCGGTGGCGATGGCATCGATCGTGCCGTCGGCGAGCCCGGCGCGGATCGCGGCGATGTCGTCGGAGGTCCGCAGCGGCGGATTGACCTTGTACAGGGCGTCGTAGGACGCGAGACGTTCGTCGTCGAGGCTGAAGTGGTGCGGCGTCGCCTCGGCCGTGACCGGGAGACCATCGGCCTTGGCCCGCCGGACCAGCTCCACGCTGCCCGCCGTCGACAGATGGAGGAAGTGCATCCCCACACCGGTCAGGCGAACGAGCTCGATGTCGCGGTGCAACATCAATTCCTCGGCGATCGACGGCCACCCCGGCAGACCGAGTCGGCCGCAGCACGATCCCTCGTGCATCACAGCTCCAACGGTCAGCCGTTCCACCTCGCAGTGCTGCGCCAGAGTGATGCCGAGACCATCGGCGTACTCGAGTGCCCGCCGCATGAGCAGCGGATCCTGCACGCCGTTGCCGTCATCGGTGAAGATCCGGACACCGGCAGCGGCCAACTCGGCGAACGGCGTCAGTTGCGCCCCTGCCCGACCGATCGTGATCGAACCCGACGGGCGGACGTCGCAGAGCCCCGCCCGCTCCCCCTGCCGGGCGACGAAGTCGACGACCTCGACGCTGTCCTGTGTGGGATCGGTGTTGGGCATCGCGACGACGGCGGTGAACCCACCGAGCGCCGCGGCGCGGCTGCCGGTCTCGATGGTCTCGGCCTCCTCACGCCCCGGTTCGCGCAGGTGGACGTGGAGGTCGACGAATCCGGGGCTGAGCACGAGTCCGTCGGCGGCGATCACCACGTCGGATGCAGTCGCGTCGAGCGTGTCGCCGACCTCGTCGATCAGACCGTCGGCGACGCGCACGTCGAGACGACGCTCGCCATGCACGTCGACGACGCGTGCGTTCTGAATCAGGATGCTCATACGGCGATTCCTTCCGTGGTGATCTCGCCGGGCGCCGCTGCGGGACTTCCCGATCCGAGGAGGTCGAACAGGACGGCCATGCGTACGGCGATGCCGTTCGTGACCTGCTGGGTGATCACGCTGCCTGGCAGTTCGCCAGGATCGACGGCGATCTCCACGCCGCGATTCATCGGGCCGGGATGCATGATCAGCACGTGCGGCGCCAGCCGTCGGGCCCGGGCGGCGGTGAGGCCGAATCGGGCCGTGTACTCGCGCAGGCTCGGAACGAGCGCCTCGCTCATGCGCTCCTGCTGCATCCGCAGCAGGTAGAGCACGTCGAGGTCGTCGAGCACGTCGTCGAGACGGTCGGTGACCGCATCGGCGAATGCGTCGCCGGTGTCGGGCGGCAGGAGCGTTCGCGGTGCCACGACCGTGACGTGCGCGCCGAGCATCCGCATGATGCCGACGGTGCTGCGCGCCACCCGGCTGTGCTTGACGTCGCCGACCATGGCGATGCGGAGCCCGTCGAGGCCACCGGTGCGACCGAGCGCGGTCCGTACCGTGTACGCATCGAGCAGCGCCTGCGTCGGGTGGGCATGCCAGCCGTCACCGGCGTTGATCACACTGGCCTGCGTCCAACCCGAGATCATCTGTGGGGCGCCGCTCGACCGATGCCGGACGACGAAGGCGTCGACGCCCATCGCGGCGATCGTCTCGATCGTGTCGCGCAGGCTCTCACCCTTGTTCAGGCTCGACTGCGACACGGCGAATGTCATCGTGTCGGCCGACAGCCGCTTGGCGGCGGTCTCGAAGCTGAGACGGGTACGGGTCGAGTCCTCGAAGAACACGTTGCAGACGGTCTTGCCGCGCAATGCGGGCACCTTCGGGTTCGGACGGCGGTTGACCTCGGTCATGTGGTCGGCGAGATCGAGGATGCGCAGGGCCCCGACCGCACCCAGGTCATCGGTGGTGAGCAGCGAGCGAGCGACCATCAACGACTCACGCGATCACGACGCCAGCGGCGGTGGCCGTGACCTCTTCGGTGGCGCTCGTGGGCAGGTTCTTGCCGACGAAGTCGGGACGGATCGGAAGCTCGCGATGGCCACGATCGACGAGGACCGCCAGTTGCACGGCGTTGGGTCGCCCGTAGTCGGCGACGGCGTCGAGCGCGGCGCGCACGGTCCGGCCGGTGAACAGGACGTCGTCGACGAGCACCACGGTGGCCCCATCGACGTCGAAGTCGAGATCGCTCACCGCACCGGGCGTCACCGGACGCAGGCCGATGTCATCGCGATACAGGCTGGCGTCGACTGCGCCGACGGGAACGGGGGTCTCGATGCGCTCGATCTCGGCGCCGAGCGCCTGGGCGAGCCACACACCACCCGACTGGATCCCGATGAGGACCACACCGTCGAGTCCACGGTTGCGTTCGATGACCTCGTGGGCCATCCGGGTGATGGCGCGGCGCACGTCGTCGGGCCCGAGCACCTGTTTGGCGCCGTGGTCCGCTGGCGTGCCACCGACATTGTCAGGGGCGTCAACAACCATGTTCTCTCCTCCGTGCGAGCCTCACGGGACCCGCTTCACGGTGACACCGAAGGTACCAGCAACTACGGTGACCACATGCATGATCTCGTGATCCGTGGGGGATTTCTCGTGGACGGCACCGGCGCTCCGGGGCGACTCGCGGACGTCGCCGTCAGCGGTGGGGTGATCACCGAGGTGGTCGACGCCGACTCCGGCACCGACATCGGGCCGGCGACGCGTGTCGTCGAGGCCGACGGCAAGCTCGTCACACCGGGCTGGGTCGATGTGCACACGCACTACGACGGCCAGGCATCGTGGGACCCGTTCCTCACGCCGTCGTCGTGGCATGGCGTGACGACGGTCGTCATGGGCAACTGCGGGGTTGGGTTCGCTCCGGCCGCTCCCGACCGACAAGTGTGGCTGATCGAGCTGATGGAGGGCGTCGAGGACATCCCCGGGACCGCGCTCACCGAGGGCATCAGCTGGGACTGGGAGTCGTTCGAGGAGTATCTCGACGCACTCGACGCCCGCTCGTACGCGATCGACATCGGCGCCCAGGTGGCCCACGGACCGGTACGGGGCTACGTCATGGGTGACCGAGGAGCCGCCAACGAGCCCCCGACAGCGGAGGACATCACCGCGATGTCGGAGATCGTCGAACGCGGGCTGCGTGCCGGCGCGCTCGGTTTCTCGACCTCACGCACACCGATTCACCGTTCCAAGTCCGGCGAACTCGTCCCCGGAACCAACGCGGACCGCGACGAACTGCTCGGGATCGCCGACGCATTGGCCCGTGCCGGCCACGGCGTGTTCCAGTTCGCCCCCGATCATGCGCTCGTCCCGACCGACGAGTGGCCGTGGATGAAGGAGTTGGCACGACGGACCGGCCGAACGGTGAGCGTCAACCTCAACCAGCCCGACAGCGCTCCGGATCTGTGGCGGGACGTGCTCGGTCTCCTCGACGAGGCCCACGCCGAGGGTCTGCCGATCGTCGCACAGGTCGCCGGCCGCGTCGTCGGGCTGCTGATGTGCCTCGAAGGCAGCTTCAATCCGTTGTCGTTCCATCCCGCGTACCAGCCACTGGCCGATCTGCCGCTCGCCGAACGAGTGGCGGCACTCGGCGACCCGGCCGTTCGCGAACAGTTCGCCACCGTCCCCGACGATGGTGGGCTCTATCAGGGCTTCGTGCTCGACAAGGTCGACCGCTACTGGGC
>JBAWHL010000147.1:0-3182 GCA_049593815.1 Ilumatobacteraceae bacterium
GCCGGGGTCCGCGTCCCGTCGATCCTGCCGCGGGAGCCGGTGACGATCATGGACGACGTCACCGTGCCGCGCGACGGGTTGTGGTTGGCGGGCATCGCCATCGCGATCGGTGCGATCGCGTGGGGGACGTTCCGATTCACCCGCTTGGGTCTGATCACGAGAGCGGCAGCAGAGAACGAGAAGGGGGCGGTGCTCCTGGGGTACTCGCCGACGCGGCTGGCGGCGGGCAACTTCGTGGCTGCGTCACTGCTGGGCGCCCTCGTCGTCATCCTGGCGTCGCCGATGATCCAGTTGTCGTCGACGGTGTTCACGTTCGCGTTCTTGATCCCGGCGCTCGGTGCTGCGATGGTCGGCCGATTCCGATCGGTCTGGCCGACGGTGATCACCGGTCTGGTGATCGGCATGGTGCAGTCGACGTTCACGAAGCTGCAGGGAGACGTGAGCTGGTTCCCGCAGTACGGCGCGCGCGAAGGGTTGCCGTTCGTCGTGATCATCGTCGCCCTCGTCGTGCTCGGTGAGCGACTGCCGGACCGCGCCTCGGTCTCGACGTGGCGGTTGCCGACGGTGCCCCAGGCGAAGGTGACTCCGCTGACCGTCGGCGTGCCGGTCGCGCTCGCGGTGCTCGGGCTGTTCGTGCTGGGCCCGCTCTGGCGCGGAGCGATCATGACCTCGGTGATCGCCATGGTGCTCGCACTCTCGCTGGTCGTGCTCACCGGGTTCGGCGGGCAGACCTCGCTGGCTCAGATGGCCTTTGCCGGCGTCGCCGCGTTCTCCCTGTCCAAGCTGGCGATGCAGTGGAACATCCCGTTTCCGATCGCGCCGCTGCTCGCCGCGTCGGTCGCCACCGTGTTCGGCGTGATCGTGGGATTGCCGGCCTTGCGAGTGCGCGGGACGAACATGGCGATCATCACCCTGGCCGGTGGAGTGGCGATCACCGAGTTCGTGTTCAAGAACCCGAAGTACGTCGGCGACGCCTCGACCGGCGGAGCGCAGGTTCCGAACCCCGAACTGTTCGGTTGGGACCTCGGGTTGATTCTCGGCGACCAGGCATCGAGACCGGTCTTCGGGGTCGTGCTCGTCGCCGTCGCGACCGTGCTGGCGCTCGCCGTGGCCAATCTTCGACGAAGCTCGTCCGGGCGTCGCATGCTGGCCGCGCGATCCAACGAGCGCGCCGCGAGCGCAGCAGGCATCGACGTCGCCAGGACGAAGCTGCTCGTGTTCGCGGTCTCGTCGTTCATCGCCGGCATCGGAGGGTGTCTGATCGCCTACCGGTTCGGCAGCGTCTCGGACGCCTCGTTCGGGATGATCGCGTCGCTCACCGTGCTCGCGTTCGCGTACCTGGGCGGCATCACCTGCGTCAGCGGTGCGGTCACCTCGGGGGCGCTCGCCGCCTCGGGTGTCGTGTTCTACGCACTGGCTCAACTCACCGGCAGCGTGGGGGAGTGGGAGACCTTGATCGGTGGGGTGCTCCTGATCGTGATGGCGGTCGTCAACCCCGACGGCATCGCAGGCGGCCTCCGCGCTCGCTGGGCGCGCACGCGTGATGCGGATGTTGCGATCGTCGCTGCCGGGAGCGCCGTCTGATGGCTCTGCTCGAAGCGCGAGGGCTCACGGTCAGCTATGGCGGTGTGCACGCGAACGAAGACATCGACCTCGACTGCGAGGCGGGCCGGATCGTCGGACTGATCGGGCCGAACGGTGCGGGCAAGACGACCTTCATCGACGCGATCACCGGGTTCACGTCGATCACCGGTGGCACCGTGACGTTCGACGGGCGCGACCTCCGCAGGTCCAGCCCGAGCGCCCGGGCTCGGCTCGGGCTCACCCGCACCTTCCAGTCACTCGAGCTGTTCGAGGATCTCAGCGTCCGCGACAACCTGCTCGCGGCCGCCGACCGTCCGCGATGGTTCTCCGTGTTGGGCGATCTCGTGGCACCCAGCCGCGGCAACCTCGGAGCGAGGGAGCGTGTCGAGTGGGCGCTCGAGACGATGGACCTGCGTGGCGTCGCCGACGTCATGCCCGATCGGCTCAGTCACGGACAGCGCAAGCTGGTGACGATGGCACGGGCGTTCGCGTCCCGACCGACGCTCGTGCTGCTCGACGAGCCCGCTGCTGGCCTCGACACGACGGAGAGCCAGGCGCTCGGCGCATTGCTCCGAGCGGTGGTCGACGACGGCATCAGCCTCTTCCTGATCGATCACGACATGGGGCTGGTTCTCGGCACGTGCGACGACGTGTACGTCCTCGACTTCGGTCGGGTGATCGCCCACGGTCCACCTGCGGTGATCCGCGAAGATCCGACCGTGATCGAGGCGTACCTCGGCTCCGGTCCGACCGAGGGTGGGTCCAGATGAGCCTCGAGACACCGGTGATCGACGTGCACGGGCTCGACGCGGGGTACGACGGCGTCGCCGTGGTCCGGGATCTGTCGCTCACGGTCGGCCCGGGCGAGGTCGTCGCGCTGCTCGGGCCGAACGGGGCGGGGAAGTCGACCACGCTGCGCACACTGTCGGGCCTGTTGACGCCGATCTCCGGGCAGGTCGAGGTCCTCGGGGCCCCGGTGGACGGCACGAAGGCGCACCTCGTGGCCCGCCGGGGACTGGCGCACGTGCCCGAGGATCGCTCGCTGTTCTTCGGGCTCACCGTCGACGAGAATCTCCGGCTGGGACTCACCGGCCCGCGGTCATCGCAGCGAGCCGCGCACGACCGCGCGATGGACCTGTTGCCGGCGCTGCGTCCGCTCGGTTCGCGCAAGGCCGGGCTGCTGTCGGGTGGTGAACAACAGATGCTGGCCGTTGGGCGAGCCCTGGTGTCCGAGCCCAAGTGTCTGCTCGTCGACGAGATGAGTCTGGGGCTCGCGCCGGTGATCGTCGAACGGCTCCTCCCGATCGTGCGAGACATCGCCGAACAGACCGGGTGCGGGGTGTTGATCGTGGAACAGCACGTGCAGATGGCGCTCGCCGTTGCCGATCGCGGCTATGTGCTGAGCAACGGTCGGGTGCGGCTGGAGGGCACCGCGTCCGATCTGGCGTCCAACCATCAGCTGATTCGAGACAGCTACCTGGGTTGACGGCCCGTCGCCACCGCTTCTGCTCGGGCCGGTGTCGGCGGCTAGACCTTGAGCATGCAGGAACTCAACGGACGAACAGCGGTCATCACCGGAGCAGCGAGCGGCATCGGGC
>JBAWHL010000148.1:0-1615 GCA_049593815.1 Ilumatobacteraceae bacterium
GTGAGAAGGCCCTCGTCACGCCGCACGCGTGAAAGCTCACGGCCCGACGGTCAGCGCGAACCCTGGCCGTCGTCGACCTTGATGATGGTGCCGGTCACCATCTCCGAGGCCGGCGACACCAGGTAGAGCAGCGTGCTGTCGAGGTTCTCGGGCTGGCCGATGCGACGGCGCGGGAACGCCCGGGTGAGGTCGCCCATCCGCTCGATCATGCCGTCGGACATCTCGGAGGCGAAGAGACCCGGCGCGATGCCGTTGACGTTGATGTTGAAGCGTGACCACTCGACGGCGAGCGTCTCGGTGATCCGATTCACCCCGGCCTTGCTGATCGAGTAGAGCGCGGCGCCCCCGCCGCCGTAGTTGAATCCGCCGACCGAGGAGATGTTCACGATCCGCCCGGGCAGCTTCGCGTCGATCAGTCGTCGGGCGACCTCGCACGAGAGCAGAAACGGCGCGCGGAGGTTGGTGTCGAGCACACGATCGACGAGCTCGAGTTCCATCTTCGTGGCGTACTGAGCGTCGGGGATCCCCGCGTTGTTGACGAGAATCTGCACCGGTCCGAGTTCGGACTCGGCACGTGCGACGAGTGCCGCGAGCTGCTCGGCGTCGGTGACGTCGACCTGCACCGGGAGGCACGTGCCGCCGTGCCCGGCGATCTCGGCGGCGAGTTCGTCGAGTCGCTCGGCGCGTCGACCGGTCGCGACGACGCGGGCGCCATTCGCCGCGAGCAGTCGAGCGAAGTGCCGCCCCAGGCCCGACGTCGCCCCGGTCACGATGGCGACCTGGCCGGCGAGGTCGACGGTGGGATCGATCTGTGCGTGGTCAGTCATGTCGGCATGCAATCACATCGTCGCCACCCGAGCCGTAGCGGGCCGGTGCGGTCGGGAGCGCTCGGTTGCCGATGAACAGCGCGTGACGTCCGACGGGGGTCGGACCGCGGCCCTGCGGCCACGGCGTACTGTGGTGCCCCGTGTCCGACATCTCACGCATCGCAATCAGCACAGGTGGCGGCGACGCCCCAGGTCTCAACGCCGTCATCAGGTCAGCCACACTGGCAGCCATCAATCGGGGATGGGACGTGGTCGGCATCCGCGACGGATTCAACGGTCTGATGCAGGCCGACGAGTACCCGAACGGTGGGCTGATGCCGCTGAACCGGCAATCGGTTCGTGGCATCTCGCACACCGGCGGGACGATCCTCGGCTCGACGAACCGTGGCAATCCCACCGCCTACCCGGTGCAGCAACCCGACGGGTCATGGGTCGACGTCGACCGGACCGACGAACTGCTCGGCCACTTCGAACGCGAGAGCATCGACGCGTTGATCACCGTCGGCGGTGACGGATCGCTCACGATCGGATCGCATCTGCACACGCACGGACTGCGCGTGATCGGCGTACCCAAGACCATCGACAACGACCTCGACAAGACCACTGCGACGTTCGGCTTCGACACCGCTGTCGGCTTCGCGACCGAGTGCATCGACCGACTGTTCACCACGGCGACATCCCACGGTCGCGTCATCGTGGTCGAGGTGATGGGCCGAGACGCCGGCTGGATCGCGCTGCACTCGGGCATGGCCGGGGGCGCACACTGCATCCTGATTCCCGAGATCCCC
>JBAWHL010000149.1:0-3416 GCA_049593815.1 Ilumatobacteraceae bacterium
CTGCGACGGCGCGTCGGCGGCTGCGGTCGGAGCAGGTGTGGCGTCGTCGGCGCCGCTGGTGGAGCACGCGCCGAGCGCGAGCGCCGCTGCGCCGACGGCGACGAGACCCAGGGAACGACGAATCGGACGACTCTTCACGGCAGGAACGGTACCGAACGGGCAGACACCGTCCACGGCGCCACGCGGGACGTTTTCCAAACGTTCTCCTAGGCTCATTCGCCGATGAAGACACGGACGCTGCTGCTGCTCTCGGTCGGCGTGGGCCTGATGATCCTGCTCGCCGGAGGCGTGTTCTTCCTGCAGTTGCTGAACGAGACCGAGACGACGGGAGCCGTCGAATTCGGCGAGGAGGTCGAGGTCGGCGACGTGCACGCCACCGTGTTCGGCGCCGACGAGACGTCATCGGTGCTCTCGGTCGACGTCGAAGTCGGCGGAATCGACGACAGCGATGGCATCGCCAGTTTCGTGCTGCTCACCGGTGTCGAGGACCTGCTCCCGATCGCTGCTCCCGCCGATGGGCGCTGCGCGCAGATCACCGAAGCGATGCAGACATGCCGCATCGACTTCGATGTCAGCGCCGTGGAAGGACCCAACCGGGCGCTGGTGCTCGACCGCGGCGACGAACGCCGTCGTTGGAACCTCGCGGGCGCCTGAGCAGCCGCTCGGCGACCGGATCCGGCCGTCGCCTCCGGTGCTGCGGCGGCCGCTCGAACAGGTGCCGGCGCCAACACGATGCCGGATGACGATGCTCCGATCGGGCGCTACGGTGATCGTCGATGAGTGACCATTTCGACCTGGTGGTGATCGGTGGCGGACCTGGTGGCTATTCCGCTGCCCTCTATGGCGCTTCGGCGGGGCTCAACGTGGCTCTCGTCGAGAAGGATGCGCTCGGAGGAACCTGCCTGAACAGGGGTTGCATCCCCGCCAAGGCGTTCCTCGAGACGGCGGCGGTGAAGCGCCACGTCGACCACTCGAGTGACTTCGGGATCGATTCGGGCGACTCGACCACCGTCGACTTCGCTCGCACCCAGGAGCGCAAACAGGGCATCGTCAACGGGCTCGTCAAGGGCATCGCCGCGATGTGCAAGGGCCGCAAAGTCGAGGTGTTCAACGGCACCGGCGCCCTCGGATCCGGCCGCACCGTCACCGTCTCGATGGCCGACGGTCAGTCCGCGACCATCACCGGCGACGCCGTGATGCTCGCCGCGGGCTCCGTGCCCCGGCTGATCCCGGGCTTCGAGCGTGGCGGACCGATCATGACCAGCGACGAGGTCCTCGACCTCGACGTGCTCCCCGAGCGGGTGGCGGTCATCGGTGGCGGCGCCATCGGCTGCGAGTTCGCCTCCACGTTCGCCGACCTCGGCAGCGAGGTCACCATCCTCGAGGGCCTCCCCAAGATCCTCCCCGGGCTCGACAAGGACCTCGCCAAGGTCGTCGAGAAGTCGTTCAAGAAGAAGAAGATCTCCATCCGTACCGGCGTGCGCGTCAACGGCCACACCCCGAACGCCTTCGGCGGCACGACGGTCGACTTCGGCGATGGTGACTCGGTCGAGGTCGACGCCGTCGTCGTCTCGGTCGGGCGGCGTCCCTACGCGGACGAACTCGGTCTCGACGGCACGGGCGTCGTCGTCGACGAGCGCGGCTTCGTGGCGGTCGACGAGTACTGCCAGACCGGCGAGGCCGGCGTCTACGCCGTTGGTGACCTGATCAACACCCCGCAGCTCGCGCACGTCGCGTACGCCGAAGCGATCCTCGTCATCAAACACATGCTCGGTGAGTCGCCGATGCCGATCATGTACGACCGTGTCCCGTGGGCCATCTACTGCCACCCCGAAGTCGCCTGGGCGGGCCCCGACGAGGAGCAGGCCAAGGCCGCTGGGCATGACGTCGTCGTCGCCAAGCATCCGTTCAAGTTCAACAGCCGAGCGATGATCGTCGGTGAGACCGAGGGCCTCGTGAAGATCATCGCCAAGAAGAACGCCGACGGCTCCGCCGGTCAGGTGCTCGGCGTGCACATGGTCGGCCCCTGGGTCACCGAGCAGCTCAGCGGCGGCTACCTCGCCGTCAACTGGGAAGCGACCGTCGACGAGATCGCCGAGTTCATCCAGCCCCACCCGAGCCTGTCGGAGTTGTTCGGTGAGACGGTCATGTCGCTCACCGGTCGCAACTTCAACGGCTAGACATCACACGTACGAGCTCGACCCCCAACCAGTACGACACCAGACGACAAGGATTCAGCGCACATGGCAGACGTCACGCTCCCACAACTCGGTGAAACCGTCACCGAAGGAACCATCACCCAGTGGTTCAAGAACGTCGGCGACACCGTCGCCGAAGACGAGCCCTTGTTCGAGGTCTCGACCGACAAGGTCGACACCGAGGTGCCATCGCCGGTGGCCGGCGTGCTCACCGAGATCCGGGTTCCCGAAGGCGACACCGTCGAGGTCGGCACCGTGATCGCCGTCGTCGGCGACTCCGACGCTGCCGCACCTGCCGCGCCCGCAGCAGCACCCGCGGCGCCGGCGGAGAGCCCCGCTCCCGAGCCGGAACCGCAGGCCGAGGCCCCGGCTGCTCCCACGCCACCGCCGCCACCGCCCGCAGCTGCGACGCCGGCGCCACCTGCGCCACCAGCGGCCGCACCGGCAGCGGCCCCCGCACCCACCGCGGTGTCGGGTGACAATCGACTGCTCTCCCCGGTCGTGCGTCGTCTGGTCAACGACAACGGCCTCGACCCCGATGACATCACGGGCACGGGTCCCGGCGGTCGCATCACCCGCGACGACGTCCTCGATCACATCGACGCCAAGGGATCCGCATCGGCACCCGCTGCCGCAGCTCAGCCGGCTGCCGCCCCGGCGCCGTCCACGCCCCCGCCCGCTCCGGCGGCAGCAGCCCCAGCGGCTGCGGCAGCTCCCGCTGTCAGCGCCGGCGAACGCGACGCCGCCGTCCCGTTGTCGAAGATCCGCCGACTCACCGGTGAGCACATGGTGATGAGCAAGGCCACGAGCCCACACGCCTTCAGCGTCGTCGAGGTCGACTTCGCCAACGTCGACGTCGTACGCACCGAGGTCAAGGCCGACTGGAAGGCGACCCACGGGTTCAGCCTCACCTACCTGCCCTTCATCGCTCGCGCGGTCATCGACGGCCTGCGCGAGTTCCCGCACCTCAACGCGAGCGTCGGCGAACGTGACCTGATCGTGCACAACTTCATCGATCTCGGCATCGCCGTCGATCTCGACTACGAGGGGCTGCTCGCCCCCGTCGTGCGCGACGCGGAGACCAAGCGTCTCGCCGCGATCGCCACCGAGATCTCCGACCCCGCCGACCGTGCACGCAACCGCAAGCTCAGCCCCGACGAGATCTCCGGCGGCACCTTCACCCTGAGCAACAACGGCTCGGCCGGTTCGGTGCTCACC
>JBAWHL010000150.1:0-10003 GCA_049593815.1 Ilumatobacteraceae bacterium
CCTCCACGGAGTGACCGCGAGCCGGACCCTTCGCCGAGTCGACGACGCTCAGGTGGAGTCGGTCGGCGACCGATCCGCGACGTAGAGCTCAACGCGCTCAGTCCACGACCGACGGGTCGGGAATCACGCTTCGCAGCAACCACTGGAACACCCGCCAGCCAGTGGCGGCAGGCTGCATCGACTCCGCGGCGATGGCGGCGGCCTCGTCGGAGATCGCGCGGCCATTCGGGGCCTTCACGTGGACTTCGGCGACACGTTCGGACATCACGAACCACCCGACCGTCTCCTCAACCGATCCACCGACGGTGAGCGACCCGTGGTTGCGCAGGATGCAGAACTTCTTGTCGCCGAGCGCGGCAGCGATCCGCTTGCCGCCGTCGTACGACAGCACCTCGACCTCCTCGTCGTCGAAGAGTGCTTGGTCGAACACGAACGCGCACGACTCCTGGCTGAGCGCTCGGAACGGCTCGACGTTCGCCGACCACGGTGTACCGAACGCCGTGTGCGTGTGGGCGGCGCTGACCGCATCCGGTCGGGCCGCGAGGATCGGGGCGTGGATGTTGTAGCCGGCCGTGTTGACGGCACCGGTCGGGTTGCCGTCGGCGTCCATCACACGACCATCGGGGCCGACCAGCACGAGTTGGTCGACGGTCGCCTCGCCGAACGGCACCCCCCAGTCGAGCAGCCAGAAGTGGTCGGTCAGGATCGGGTCGCGAGCCGAGACGTGGCCGTCGCCGAGCTGGCCCCACCGCATCGCACCGAAGATCCGGTATCCGAGGGCACACATTCGCTTGCGATGTGCTCGCTCCGCGTCTGGGTCTCGCTGCGCGTCGAAGGCATCGACGCCGTGGAAGACGGGGTACCGCGACTCGCTCATGTCGCGATCGTAGGACCCATGACATCGCGATGTTCACGCGGCGGCGCCCACGAGTCCTCGGCGATGGTGCAACACGGGCCTGGCTGCGAATGGATCAGGGCACGAACGTCGCGAGCCAGTCGGTGTCGAAGTGCTCCTCGACCGCGTCGGCGAGCAGTTCGAAGGTCTCCTCGAGTGGGTCGTGCACGTCGACACCGAGCACCTCCCGGGCAAACGAGCGGTCTTCGAACAGGCCGTGACACAGAGATGCGAACACGTTGCCGTCAGTCCACGCTGCTCGCTCCGCGCCGCCGTCCGTCATCGCTCCGAACCGGATCTCGTAGCCGTCGACGCGTCGACCATTCAGCGCACACCAGCGGCCGCCCATCTCGTCCAACACGAGTTGGCGACGCCTGACCAGCTTCTCCGAGCCCATCACGGTCGCGTACGGCAGCAACCCGAGCCCATCGACGATGCTGGGTCGACCACCTTCGACTCCGAACTCATCGACGATGTGCTGGCCCATCATCATCGCCCCGCCGCAGATGCCCACGATTCGGACACCAGCGGCGTGTGCACGGTCGATGGCCTGGTCGAGCCCGTGGTCGCGCATCCACTGGAGATCTGCGGCCACGTGTTTCGATCCGGGGAGCACGATCAGGTCGCGCACGGGGTTGAGCCGCTCGAACGCCTGTGAAGACGCCGTCCACTCGACACGTGCCGCACCGTTCAGGAGGCGGAACTCATCGAGGTTCGATCCGTAGGGGAACCTCGGCAACACCACCCGCGGAGCGTCCGGTTCGGCCGCAATCCGACCGCCATCGTCGTTCGCTCCCTCCTCCCGAGGAAGGTCGTGTTCGAGGAGCGGCAGCGTGGCGAGGTGACGCATGCCCGTCATCGCCGTCAGTTTCTCGGGACCGGGCGCGAGGAGTGCGGCGTCACCGCGGAACTTGTTGAGAACGAACCCCTCGAGCCTCGACTGGGTGGCCTCGGGCACGAGCGACCAGGTTCCGTGGAGATGAGCGAACGAGCCACCGCGATCGATGTCGGACACGAGGAGCGCTCGCGCGTCAGCGTGTTCGGTGATCCGGTTGTTCACCTGATCGCGCAGGTTGATCTCGGCCGGGCTGCCCGCTCCTTCGATCACCACGAGGTCGAACTCGCGCTGCAGATCGCCGAGGCTGTCGCACATCGGTGCCCACAGGGCGTCGTGGCGGTCCTCCCAGTGCATCCGCGTCAGGTGTTGATCGACGCGACCGCGCACGATGACCTGGCTCTGGGTGTCGGCCTCGGGCTTCAGCAGCACCGGGTTCATGCGCACGTCGGGCTCAACACCCGCAGCTCGCGCCTGGAGCCATTGGGCCACACCGATCTCACCCGCTCCCCCGTCTGGCCCCGGCACCACGCGGGCGTTGTTCGACATGTTCTGCGCCTTGAACGGAGCGACCTGCACCCCCTGTCGCGCGAACCAGCGACACAGTGCCGCGGCCACCAACGACTTGCCGGCGTCGGATGTGCAGCCGAGCACGATCAGCGGCCTCACTTCCGTCCCCGTTCCCGACGCGCGCCATCGGCCCAGATCGTCGCTCCCACGACGGCGGGCACCAGCGCGGTGAGCCACGCGACGTCCCGCGACAGTCGCACCGCTGCACGGATGTCCGCTCGTGCCGGCACGCAGCCGTCACCGAGCGGACCGCGCCGTTCGGTCGAACCGCCGTAGTCGTTCACGCCAGAGAGTCGCACACCGAGCGCGCCGGCGAACGCGGCCTCGACGACACCGCCGTTCGGAGACGGATGGTTGCGATGGTCGCGGCGCACCACCCGCCAGACGGCACGCGCCCGCCGCGGACGAACTGCGGCGACCGCGAGGACGGTGAGGCGTGCCGGGATCCAGTTGGCCGCGTCGTCGGCGCGGGCGCTCGCCCAACCGAATCGGTCGTAGCGGGCGGTGCGGTGCCCGACCATCGCATCGAGGGTGTTCACGGCGCGGTGGAGCAACGCTCCGCTCGCCCCACCGAGCGCGGCCCACCACAACGTCGCGGTGACGGCATCCACGGTGTTCTCTGCCACGGACTCCACCACGGCTCGCACGATGTCGACCTCGTCCAGCGACGACGGATCACGCCCGACGAGCGAACGGAGTTGCGAGCGCGCCGTTGGCAGGTCGCCGCGTTCCAACGAACCCGCGACGTCGTTCGCCACGGAACCGAGCATGCCGCCACCGAGGGCGACGGAGGTCGCCACCGCCGCGGCGACGCGGCGACCGAGGAGCAGGTCGAGCCCGGTGGCCGCCATGTTGGCGAGGCCCACGCCGATCACCAGGTGAGCAACACCGGCGCGGCGATCGTCTGACCAGTACGCGGCCTCGGCACGCGCCATCACCGAACCGAACCACGCGACCGGATGCCATGTCGCGGGCGGTTCACCGACCAGTGCATCGCCCACCAACCCGACCGAGGGTGCGGTCAGCAACAGTGCGCTCACGACGACACCCGGGCGAACGCAGTGAGGACCGGCTCGATCAGGTGCGGTTCGGGCACCGCGACGCGATGCACCCCCGGCAGGCCGAAGCTCGTGCAGTCGCGCACGACGACGCGTTCGTCGATCAACGCCTCGCGCAGACCCGGCCGCTCGACGAGGACCCAGTTCGCATCGGTCGCGGTCGTCGCGTACCCCAGAGCGCTCAGCGCCGCTGCGAAGTCGGAGCGGGCCTCGCCGATCCGCTGGCACCATCCACCGAGATCGGTGACGGCGAGCATGGGCTCGATGATCGCTGCAGCGATGCCGTTGACGGACCAACGGGGCTGCTGACGCCTGATGGCGAGCGCCCGTTCCTCGTCCGGGGCGATGACGTAGCCCAGCCGCAGGCCCGGGCAGGACCACAGCTTCGTGAGCGACCCGAGGCGCCATGACGACTCGTCACCGCGGGTCCACGTTCCTGTCGCCAACGGGTAGAAGGCCTCGTCCCACACGTGGGCGGCTTCGTCGGCGCCGGCGAGCATTCCGAGGGGGCTCGATGGGTTCGAGCGCCAGCGTCCGGCGGTTTCACCGATGAAACGCGGCACCCCTCGCGTGGCCAGTTCGAGATGGCGGCGATGGAGCGAGAACTCGGGGTCGACGACGTATCCAGCGGGGTCGACCGCGGCGACGAGGGCGATCGCCTCGGCGCCGCCGTTGGTCAGGACCAGGAGACCCGGGTCGACGCCGATCGCTGTGGCCATCCGCATCTCGGCGTCGACGACGTCGGGGTAGCGAGCCACCACGTCGAGCGACGAACGCACGGCCGGCAGCACATCGGGACCGAACGGGTTGAGGCTGGCCGACAGGTCGATCAGCGAGGACAGCGAAACACCGATCAGCCGGGCGACGGCGGCCGCATCTCCACCATGGGGTGCCCGGTCGACCGTCGGCTCGCCGTGCGATGTCATCAGGTTCCCGCGGGAAACCCTCGTCGCGGCGTCACGATCACGACGCCGTCGTCGGGGTCGACCTCGACGGTCACGCACACGTTGAAGACGGCACCGAGCCGCTCGGCGGTCAGGACCTCCTCCGCCGGGCCTCGCGCCACCACGGCGCCCTCGTCGAGCATGACGAGCCGGTCGGTGTAGGTCCCCGCGAGCGTCAGGTCGTGCATCGCCGACACCACGGTGAGCCCACTGTGTTCGCGGAGTTCGGTCACGAGTTCGAGCGCCTGCTGCTGGTGGCCGATGTCGAGCGCGGAGGTCGGTTCGTCGAGCAGCAGGACCGGCGCCTCCTGCGCGAGCGCGCGGGCGAGCACCACACGCTGGCGCTCGCCTCCACTCATCGACCCGAGCATTCGCGGGGCGTACTCGGTGAGTCGGAGCCGTTCGATCACGTCGCCGACCACATCGCGGTCGCGCGACGAGTCCGTGCCGAAGTAGGTGATGTAGGGCGTGCGTCCGAGCAGGATGTAGTCGAACGCCGTCATGTCGTCGGGGATCAGCGGATTCTGTGCGACGTACGCGACTCGGGTGGCTCGGTCACGATCGGGCATCGGTGACAGTGCACAGTCGTCGACGTACACCTCCCCCGTGACCGCGACGAGACCCGCGATCGCCCGCAGCAACGACGACTTGCCGGCGCCGTTCGGCCCGATCAGGCCGAGCCACTCCCCGGATTCGACGCGCTCGGTGACGGGAGCGAGAGCCTCACGCTTCCCGTAGCGGACGCTGAGCTGATCGAGGTGGAGCGAGCTCATCGACCGATCGGCCTCGTGCGGAGCAGGTAGATGAAGAACGGAGCGCCGATGAATGCCGTGACGACGCCGATCGGTGTCTCCGCTGGGCTGGTCAGCATGCGCCCGGGGACGTCGGCGAGGATCAGGAACGCGGCGCCGCCCATCAGCGACAACGGCAGCAGCCGTCGGTACCCCGAGCCGGCGATGAGTCGAATCGCGTGCGGGACGACGAGCCCGACGAAGCCGATCAGGCCGCTGACCGACACGACCGCAGCGGTACCGAGCGTCGCTGCGATCACGATGACGAGACGGGTCCGACCGACCGACACCCCGAGCGTTGCCGCCTCGTCGTCACCGACTCGGAACACGTCGAGGTGGCGGCGATGCAGCATCAACACGATGCAACTGATGGTGACGTAGGGCAGGATCAGCAGGATGTCCGACCAGGTGGCGCCGGACAGCCGACCGAGAATCCACTGGAAGACCTCGCGGACCTGATCCAGATTGCGCTGCAGGATGAACGTCTGCACTGCCGTCACGAACGAGACGACGGCGACGCCGGCCAACACGAGCGTCACGCCATCGCGGGTTCCCCCGAATGACGCCCCGACCGCGTAGGTGACGCCGACGGTGAGCACGGCGATGACGAACGACGAGGCCGGCACCGGGTCGATCGGCCAGCTGTCGGTCACGCCTCGAGCGGTGGTGAGCGCGAGCGTGGCGCCCAGCCCCGCACCGGCGGCAGCGCCGAGGAGATACGGATCGACGAGCGGGTTGCGGAAGACCCCTTGGTAGCTCGCCCCGGCGATCGACAACATGCCGCCGACGAGCCCACCGAGCACCACGCGTGGCATGCGGATCTTCCACACGATGTTCCACTGCGCCTCGGTGACCCCGGTGTCGATCGAGATCAGCGGGAGCCGATTCAGCATCTCGAGCGGTACCTTCCACGCCGGTGGACCAGCGGGTCCGATCGATGCACCGATCACGACCGCGACGAGCAGCAGCACTCCCCCGGCGATGTACCAGGGGGTGTTGCTCTGCTGCTCGACGCGGTCGCTGTTCATGCCGACAGCCGGAGCCAGGGGGTGCCCCGGCCATCGATCATGCGGGGACCAGCACCTGCTGCACGGCAGCGGCGACGGCAGCGAGGTAGTCGACGACGCGGGGGCCCCAGCGGGAGGCGATGTCGTCGTCCATCTCGATGACGTCGCCGTTGGCGACGGCGGTGATCGCGTCCCAGCCCGGGCGGGCGCTGACGGTGTCCAGGGACTCCGAGCAGCACTTCGTGTCGGCGAGGAAGATCAGCTGCGGATCGGTGGACACGATGAACTCGGCGTTGAGCTGCGGATAGCCGCCCGAATCGCCTTCGGCCTGGTCGGCGATGTTGCGCAGGCCGAGCAGTCCGTAGATCTCTCCGATGAAGGTCGACGAGTCGGCGCTGTACAGGTCGGGGCTGAGCTCGTGGTAGTAGGTCAGCGGTTCGTCCATGTCGGGCGTCTCGGCGACGATCGTCTCGATGTCGCTCTGCATCGACGCGACGAGTTCGGCGGCTTCGGCGATGTGGCCGGTGAGCGCCCCGAGCTGTTCGATCTGGGCGTAGGTGTCCTCGATGACGAGCGCAGCCGGCCCGTCCCAGGTCTCGATGTCGATCGAGTTCAGCTGGTCACCGACACCGGAGAAGTCACCGCCGATGAGGACGAGGTCGGGCTCGTACCCGGCGATCGCCTCGACGTTCGGCTCGTATCCGGACAGTTCGTGGGGCAGGTCCAGCGCTTCGGCCGGGTAGTTCGAGTAGTCGTCGACGGCGATCAGTTGGTCGCCTGCACCGATCGCGAACATGATCTCGGTGTGCGTCGGGCTCAGCGAGATGACCCGCTGCGGCACGTCGGCCGGATCGATCGTGTCAACGGGATCGACCGTGACGTCGGGCGTGGTCGGCGCCGATGTCTCGGTCGAAGTCGCAGGATCGGTGGTGGCGCTCGACTCGGTCGAGTCGCCGTCGGACCCGCAGGCCCCGGCGATCAGAGCCATGCCGGCGATGATGCCGACGAGTGTTCGTGTGGAACCGGTGTTCCGGTGGCGCATGTCTTCCTCCAAGGAGATGGAGGACAAGCTGGGGTCGTGCCGACCGTTGATCGGCGTGCGAACCGTCCCTTGCCTCGAGGGGTGGATCTTCGCGTCGGAGGAGAAGGCGACCGGGCTTGTTCTCGTGCGGAGTGCGCCGAGACTTCACCGTTGCGGGACAGCACCGGAATCTCACCGGATTTCGCTTGGCCCTTCGACAGCTGGACATCGTAGTGGTGCGTGCGTACGCTCCCCAAGCTCATGACCCCCGATGGCGAGACCGACCCAGCGACCGAGCCAGCGACCGGGCCGACCGACGATTCGGGCGCGGATCGGGCGCCGACCGAGGACCCGCGTCCCGATGGATTGCATCGTGCGGATTCGCTGGTCGTGGTCAACACCGGCAACGGCAAGGGCAAGTCGTCATCGGCGTTCGGCATGATGATTCGAGCCGTCGGACGGGGCTGGAACGTGGCCGTCGTGCAGTTCATCAAGTCCGGCAACTGGAACACCGGGGAGGAGAAGATCGCCCGCCAGCTCGGCGTCGACTGGCACGCGTTCGGCGACGGCTTCACGTGGGACTCCGACGATCTCACGAACGATCGAGCTCACGCCGCCGAGGGTTGGGCGACCGCACTCGGCATCATGAACGCCGGCGAGCACCAGCTCGTGATCTTCGACGAGCTGACGTACCTCTCGAGCTTCAACTGGCTCGACGCGTCGGTGATCGCGACGGCGATCTCGCAACGGCCACGCCATGTCAACGTGATCGTGACCGGACGTGATGCTGCTCCCGAGCTGATCGAGGTCGCCGACACGGTCACCGAGATGCTCGAGGTCAAGCACGCGTACCAACAGGGTGTGCGCGCCATGCGCGGCATCGACTACTGACGCGTGATCGGCCCCAGGTGAACGCACTGACGCTGCTCCTCGGCGGGGCTCGCAGCGGCAAGAGCTCGCTGGCGGTCGAGATGGGGCTGCGCTTCGACGGTCCGGTGACCTACCTGGCGACCGCGGCTGCACTCGACGACGACATGACCCAGCGGATCGCTCGGCACCGCGACGAACGACCCGCCGACTGGCACACGATCGAGGAACAGACCGACCTCATGGGGGCGCTCGATGCGGCCTCTGCCGACGCGCCAGGCACGATGACGATCATCGACTGTCTGACGCTGTGGACCACCAACCTGCTGATGGCAGGACACACCGACGACGACGTCCGCTCGATCGCGACCGCGACGGCCGAGCACGCTGCCCGATCGGCGACCCCGGTCGTTGCCATCTCCAACGAGGTCGGCCTCGGCGTGCATCCGGAGACCGAGTTGGGTCGCCGCTACCGCGACCTGCTCGGTTGGGTGAACCAGGCGTGGGCGAGCACCGCCTCGGAGTCGCTCTTCCTGGTGGCGGGCCGGGTGCTGCGCCTCGACGATCCGTGGGCGGCCCCCGGCACGCGCCATGATGACGCTCCGACATGAGCTTGCTCCACGATGCCCTCCGTGACCTCCCCGACTGCGATGCTGCGGCGCGCGCTGCGGTGCACGATCGTGCCGCGGAGATCCTGCGACCGATGGGTGCGCTGGCCTGGCTCGACGACATCGCCGAGTGGGTCGCCGGCTGGCAACGCACCGCGGTGCCTCGCATCGAGAAGCCGGCCGGACTGATCTTCGCTGCCGACCACGGCGTCGCGGCTGCAACAGAGGTGTCGGCCTACCCGACCGGCGTCACCGAGGCGATGTTCGCCGCATATCAGCAGGGCCGGTCGACGATCAACGCGTTCGCTCGCCTCGCGGGAGCGACGGTCACCGCGCTCGACGTCGGCATCGGCGACCCGACCGGTGACATCCGCTTCGAAGCAGCCATGAGCGAGGAACGGTTCGATCGCGTGGTGCAGACAGCGTTCGACGCGGTCGACGCGCTCGACTGCGATCTGCTGGTGCTCGGCGAGATGGGCATCGGGAACACGACGACGTCAGCGGCGATCGCCGCGGCACTCGCAGGCGGCGAGACCACCGCGTGGGTCGGTCGGGGCACCGGCATCGACGACGAAGGGCTCGCCCGCAAGCGCCAAGCGGTCCAGGAGTCGGTCCGACGCATCGCTGGCATCACCGATCCGATCGAGATCCTGCGCGAGGTCGGCGGAGCCGAGATCGCTGCGGTCACGGCCGCCACGGTCGCCGCTCGCCACCGATCGATCCCCGTGGTGCTCGATGGCTACGTGGTCACCGCTGCCGTACTCCCATTGAACGAGGTCGACACGGCCACGCTCGACCACTGCACCGTCGGCCACTGCTCTGCCGAACCCGGACATCGCAAGCTGCTCGAGCGTCTCGGCAAACACCCGTTGCTCGACCTCGACATGCGACTCGGGGAAGGGTCGGGCGCCATGGCTGCGGTGCCCCTGATCGCGATGGCGTGTGCCGGCATCACCGATGTACCCACCTTCGCCGAGTGGTTCGGTGAGTGAGTCCGCTCCTGCGACCGGGCCCGTGGTCGGGGCGCTCGGCGCCGTCCAGTTCCTGACCCGAATTCCCGTTCGGCTGCGTGCCGCCCCCGACCTGGGCGCATGTGTTCCGTGGTTCCCCGTCGTCGGCGCGTCGATCGGTGCCGCCGTCGGTGGTGTCGCCGCGATCTCGATGGAGTGGTTGCCCGGGTCGGTCGCCGCCGCCATCGCGATCGTCGTCGGCGTGGTGGTCACGGGTGCGTTCCACGAGGACGGGCTCGCCGACACCATGGACGCGCTCGGCGGCATGTCGCCCCAGCGGCGCCGGGAGATCCTCAAGGACTCGCGGCTTGGCAGCTACGGCGTGGCCGCGATGTGTTCCACGATCGTGTTGCGGATCCTCTGTGTCGCCGCGCTCGGCCCGGCCGCCGCGTTCGGT
>JBAWHL010000151.1:0-2631 GCA_049593815.1 Ilumatobacteraceae bacterium
CGATCGTCGTGCCACCCGATGCCCCGCTCCTGGGACGCACCGTCGTCGTGTACCAACGGCTGGAGGTGGCATCGAGCGACCGCGTCGTTGCCGAGCATGCCGACCCCGACGCGGAGGCGCAGACCATTCGCTTCCCAGCGGTGACGACGCGGCTCCGCGCCGTCGAAGCACCACACGGCCAGCCGGCACAGGTCGGCGACCGTCTCGTCGACGTCGTCACGTACGCGGCGCTCGAACCCGGGCGCCGGTACCGCCTGGAGATGACGCTCCATCTGCGATCCGCCGACGGCATCTGCACGCCCACCGATCAGGACGCGTCGGTCGACATCGAGCCCACGTCGGCCACGGGCACGATCGAGGTCCCCGGCGCACGGTTGCCGGGGGACGGCACCTACGTGGCCTTCGAACGGATCGTCGCCCTCGATCCCGAGGCGACTCCTGCCGACACTGTGAGCGACCCCGACGGGACAACGGGCGACGCCACGCACGAAACCGGCGCCGCCACGGTGATCGCCCGACACGAGGACTGCGACGACGCCGCCCAGACGATCCGCTCCTTCGCTCCGTCCGAAGCCACCACGACGACCACCACCGCCCCGCCGGCACCGTCCACCACCGCTCCCCCGACGACGACCGCACCACCGCGCCCGCTCCCTAGGACCGGCGGCTCGCACGACACCACGCTCACCGGCGCGCTGGCGTTGCTCCTGATGGGCGTCGGGTTGGTCATCGCCACGAAGCGAACCCGAGCGTGAGGCTCACCAGCCGGGGCCCGGCGGTTCGAGGTCAGCGCACCGTCGCGTATGTGTGGGTTCGGTCAAGGACGGCCGGGCGAGCTGCGCCACCAAACACTCGGCAGTAGCGTTGCACGCGCAATGAGGCGGAACGAGCGGCGGCTCGACGGGCACGAGCGGGCCCGCGTCCGGACGACGATGACGACCAGGTCATCACAGTGGAGATCACGGTGAACCTGGCCCCACCGACCCCGGCCAGCGGCACCGTGTGGTCACCAGCGTTGGTGCGCTGGTTGATCCTCGCCGTCTCCATCGCTGCCGGACTCCTCGCGACGATCAACGGACCCGAGCCCACCGGCGATCCAGCGATCGACGCCGGTCTCGTCGCCGTCGCCGTCGCATCCATCACCTGGCTCGGCGCCGCTGCCCTGCGCTGGGACGCCGTCGTCATCACACTCGTCGCCGCGCTCCTCTCGTTCTCCCTCCCGTGGCTGGTCATCGGTGTCGCCTGCGCCGTGATCGGCTTCGTGATCCCGGTGAAACCCGGACAACGAGCACTGCTCAACGCCACCCTCATCGGCATCGCCCTCAACATCGCCGCCCGCAGCCAACTCGAGCTGTTCCTCGGCGCCTCCGCTCTCGTGGGCCTCGCCCTCGCCACCTACATCGGCACCGTCGGATTCGTCCGGCGCACCCGCAACACGAAACGGGCGATCATCATCGGCGGAGGAGGCGTGCTCGCGATCATCGCCGTCGCCGCCGTCTCCCTCGGCGTGTTCGGATACCTCGCCGCCGACGATCTCCGTGACGGCAACCAACTCACCGAGGAGGGCCTCGCCGCCCTCGGTGACGGCGACATCGCCCTCGCCCGCCAGTCGTTCGACGACGCCGCCGTCGCGTTCGACTCCGCCGACGACCGCGTCGACACCCCGCTCACCGCCGCCGCCAGATTCGTCCCCGGCCTCGCCCAACACCACCGGGTCGCCACGGAGATGAGCTCCGAAGCCGCCGATGCCGCACGTCTGCTGAGCACCGAGCTGCAACGCGTCGACCTCGACGCGCTCAGCGTCACCGACGGCCGCATCGACGTCGATCGCGTTCGAGCGCTTCAGGCCCCGCTGCTCGCCATCCAACTCCGCATCGAGGCGCTGCAGAGCGCGATCGTCGACCTCGACAGCCAGTGGCTCGTGCCGCCGGTCAGCACCAAGATCGAGGAACTCTCCGACGAGCTCGCCGAGCAGTACCAGCGCAGCAACGACGCGCTCTCGGTCGCCATCGCCGCCCCTGGGCTGCTCGGCGGCGACGAGCCGCGCACGTACTTCATCGGGTTCACGACACCGTCCGAAGCGCGTGGCAGCGGCGGCTTCATGGGCAACTGGGCCGAGATGACGATCACCGACGGTCAGATCGAGATGACCGAGTTCGGACGCTCCGACGACCTCAACCAGGCCGGCGACCCCACCACCCGACGATTCCCCACTGGCGACGGCAACGGATTCGATCAGTGGCTCGCTCGCTACGGCGCCTACAACCTGACCTCGGGCCCCGATGGCACCACCGGCTCCGAGCCCTGGAAGAACATGAACATGTCGCCCGACATCGCCACGACTGGCCGGGCCATTGCCAACCTGTACCCGCAGAGCGGGGGCGGCGAGCTCGACGGCGTGTTCCTCATGGACGTCTACACCCTGGCCCGGTTCCTCGAGTTCACGGGCCCGATCGCACTGCCCGACGGCCAGTCGGTCGACGGTGCCACCACCGTCACCGCCGACACCGCCGCGAAGTTCCTCCTCAAGTCCCAGTACGACGTGACCAAGGTCGACACCCGCACCGACGCCCTCGAGGACTTCTCTCGATCGGTCGTCGACACGCTGCTCGCCGGCACCCTCCCCCCGCC
>JBAWHL010000152.1:0-7983 GCA_049593815.1 Ilumatobacteraceae bacterium
CGTGAATGCAGCGGCGTCACCGCTGCGGCAGCGCTGCTCCGACGGGAGGTGTTCGACGAGGTCGGCGGTCTGTCGCTCGAGTTCCCGGCGAACTACAACGACGTCGACTTCTCGCTGCGCGTCGGTGCTGCTGGCTACCGGAACGTCTGGACGCCGTTTGCCTGTTGGTGGCACTTCGAGAGTCGGTCGTTCGATCACCCGATCGACCACACGGAGATCGAACTGCTCGCCGCACGGTGGGGCGACGCACTGACGGTCGACCCGTACTACAACCCCAATCTCCTGCCGGGGCGGACCGACTGGTTGGAACGTCCAGGTCGCAGCGGCGCTCCGCCGTACGTGCAGATGGCCGATGGCACGGTGGTCTGGGCATGAACCGGGCCACGCCACGCGTGGCGGTCGTCGTCACCACCCACCACGCGACCGATGCGCTCGAGCGATGCCTCCGCGCGCTCGATGACGGGGGCGGCGTGCACGCCGTCATCGTGGTCGACAACGGTGGCGACGCAACGATCGAGGAGTCGGCGACGCGCGTCCTGGTTCGGCCGACGACCAACGATGGGTTCGGTGCTGCGGCCAACACAGGATTCGCTCACGCCCGACGGTTCGATGCTGACGTCATCGTGTTGTTGAACGACGATGTGTACGTCGAACCAGGCTGGCTCGCACCGCTGACGTCAACGCTTCTGGCATCGGAGGACTTCGGTGCTGCGCAGCCGATGCTCGTTCTCGATGCGACGACGCCGGTCGAGATCAACAGCCTCGGGGTCGCGATCGGCGGCGACGGCGCAGGCGTCGACATCGGATTCGGCACGACCGCCGCCGATGCCAGCCTCGAGTCGCGTGAGATCGAGGTCTTCACGGGCGGCGCGGTCGCATTCCGCCCTCAGTTCCTGACGTCGGTCGGCGGGTTCGACGAGCGGTACTTCCTGTACTACGAAGACGTGGACCTCGCGCGTCGTGGGGCCGCAGCGGGTTGGCGCTACATGTGCGTGCCGGCGTCCGTCGTCGTCCATGGGAAGGGCACGTCGACCTCGGTGCTCGGCGATCGGTTGGTGTACCTCCGCGAGCGGAACCGTCTGTGGTCCGCTTTTCGCAACGAACCGACGCGCACGATCGTCGGCGCAGTCTGGCTGTCGATGCGGCGGGTGCGGCACGCGCCGCGCGCGGTGCATGCGCGGGCATTGATCTCTGGCGTGCTCGGAGGGGTGCGGCGGTCGGCCGAACGGATCGTGGCGGGTCGTCGACGGCGGAACGGCCGCTGAGCGTCAGACCGGACGGTCCTGCTTGTCCTTCTTGGCGGCCTTCTGGGCCTTCTTCCACTCGCGGACCTTGCCGAGGGAGATGTCGTCGTGGACGTCGGCAACCGATCGGGGTGTGTCATCGCCGAACTTGCCGGCCGCTTCGCGCCATCCCGTTGGCGTGACCCCCTGCGACTTGCCGAGGATGGCCACGAAGATCTTCGACTTCTCGTCGCCGTACCCGGGCAGTGCCCGCAGGCGCGCGTAGATCTCGGCGGCGTCGTCGACGCCCTTCCAGATGTTGACCGCGTTGCCCTTGTAGTCAGCGACCAGCGCTTCGCACACGGCATGGATCCGCTTGCCCATCGAGCCGGGGAACCGGTGGATCGCCGGCTTCTCGCAGCAGATCGACACGAACTCCTCGAGGTCCATGGCAGCGATCTTCTTGGGGTCGAGATGTCCGAGTCGCTGCTTGAGCGTCGCCGGGCCGGTGAAGGCCCATTCCATCGGCACCTGCTGATCCAACAACATCCCGAGCAGCAAGGCGTTGGCGTTCGTGTTCAGCAGCTTGTCGGCCGCCTTGTCACCGGTGATGTACAGGGTTCCAACCATGGCCGCAATCTACCCCGGGTCCGCAGCACGGCGCCGGGGGCGGCGACGCGGTGCGGTGTCAGACCCCTGATGTAACGCTCAGGCGAAGGTGGGGTCGATCGCTTCGGGGTCGATGTCGTAGCGACGGATCGCGTCCTCGACCACCGACTCGTCGACCTTGCCGTCGGCGAGGAGTCCGTCGAGCACCGCGAGCACGACGTGCCCGGTGTCGATCTCGAAGTGTCGACGCAGCGCCTCGCGGGTGTCCGAGCGGCCCATGCCGTCGGTGCCGAGCGGGACGAACGTGCGGTCGTGGATGAAGCGCTGCACCTGTTCGGGCACGATCTTCATGAAGTCGGACACGGCCGTGATCGGGCCCTGCGAATCGGCGAGGATCTGCGCGACCCGCGGCATGCGCGGCTCCTGGGAGGGGTGGAGGCGGTTCCAACGCTCCGCGGCGAGCGCCTCCTCACGCAGCGCCTTGTAGGACGTGGCCGACCACAGCTCGGCGCCGACGTCGTAGTGCTCGGCGAGCTCTGCGGCGGCTGCACGCGCCGCGATGTGCGCGGTGCCGGAGAACAGGATGGTTGCCGGGATCGACGGCCCGTCGGGCGCGTCGGACCACTTGTACAGCCCCTCGAGGATCTGCTCCGAGAGCCCCGGCGTGTCAGGCAGCGGGGGCATGTCGTAGTTCTCGTTGTAGAGCGTGATGTAGTAGAAGACGTCGGTCTCCTCGGGTGGCCCTCCGCCGAACATGCGGTTGATGCCGGCCTGCACGATGGCGCCGACCTCGTAGGCGAACGCCGGGTCGTAGGCCTGCACCGACGGCACCGTCGAGGCGAGCACGAGGCTGTGGCCGTCCTGGTGCTGCAGACCCTCGCCCATCAGCGTCGTACGCCCAGCGGTGGCAGCCATGAGGAACCCGCGGGTGCGGGCGTCGGCGGCCTGCCAGATGAGGTCGCCGATGCGCTGGAATCCGAACATCGAGTAGAAGGTGAAGAACGGCACCATCGGAACGCCGCGAGTGGCATAGGACGTGCCGGCGGCGATGAAGCTCGACATCGATCCTGCTTCGGTGATCCCCTCTTCGAGGATCTGGCCCTTCGTGGACTCCGAGTACGACAGCAGCAGGTCGTGGTCGACCGGGGTGTACTTCTGGCCCTGCGACGCGTAGATGTTCAGTTCGCGGAACAGGGCATCCATGCCGAACGTGCGCGCTTCGTCGGGGATGATCGGGACGACGCGAGGACCCATGTGTTCGTCACGGCACAGCCCGCGCAGCAGACGGGTGAAGCCCATCGTGGTCGACACCTCCTGCCCGTTCGACCCTGCACGCATCTCTGCGAAGGCACCGTCGCCGGGAAGTTCGAGCGCCCGACGGACGGTGGTGGTGCGCTTGGGCAGGAAGCCGTCGAGCGCCTTGCGGCGTTCCATCATGTACTGGTACTCGATGGAGTCCTTGGCCATCTTGATGTATGGCGGGTTCTTCTCGTCGAAATCCTCCTCGGGGATCTCGTCTTGGAGGTGCAGCCGGTCGCGCATCTCCAACATCTGATCCTTGGTCATCTTCTTGATCTGGTGCGTCGAGTTGCGACCCTCGAAGCCCGGACCCAGCGTCCACCCCTTGATCGTCTTGCACAGGATCACGGTGGGCCGGCCCGACCCGAGGTTCTCCGTGGCCGCCTTGTACGCGGCGTAGAGCTTGCGGTAGTCGTGGCCGCCGCGCGGGAGCGAACGCAGCTCGTCGTCGGACAGGTGGGCGACCATCTTGCGGAGCCGCTCGTCGGGCCCGAAGAAGTCGTCGCGGATGAAGTCGCCGTTCTCGACGGCGTAGCGCTGGAACTCGCCGTCGACGGTCGTGTTCATCTTGTTCAGCAGGACGCCGTCTTTGTCCTGCGCCAGCAGGTCGTCCCACTTCGATCCCCAGACGACCTTGATGACGTTCCATCCGGCGCCGCGGAAGGTCGCCTCGAGTTCCTGGATGACCTTGCCGTTGCCGCGTACGGGCCCGTCGAGGCGTTGCAGGTTGCAGTTGACGACGAAGACCAGGTTGTCGAGCTGCTCGCGCGAGGCGAGCGAGATGGCGCCGAGCGTCTCGGGTTCGTCGCATTCGCCGTCGCCGAGGAATGCCCACACCCGGCTGCCGCTGGTGTCGTCGATGTGACGGTTCTGGAGGTAGCGGTTGTAGCGAGCGTGGTACAGCGCGGTGATCGGGCCGAGGCCCATCGACACGGTCGGGAACTCCCAGAAGTCGGGCATCAGCCGCGGGTGCGGGTACGACGACAGCCCGCGTCCGTTTCGGCCGATCTCCCGACGGAAGTGGTCGAGGTCGTCCTCGCTCAGGCGGCCCTCCAGGAATGCTCGGGCGTAGATGCCCGGCGCGGCGTGACCCTGGAAGTAGACGTGGTCGCCAGGCGTGCCGTCGTCCTTGCCGCGGAAGAAGTGGTTGAAGCCGACCTCGTACAGCGAGGCCGAACTGGCGAAGGTCGACAGGTGACCACCGATGCCGTCCGCGGCCTTGTTCGCCTTGACGACCATCGCGGCTGCGTTCCAGCGGATGAACGCGCGGATGCGGCGTTCGATGTGTTCATCACCGGGGAACCACGGCTCCTGCTCGCGTGGGATCGTGTTCACGTACGGGGTGGAGACCGTAGCGGGGAACGACACCTGGCTCTCGGTCGCCCGTTCCATCAATCGGCTGAGGAGGTAGCGGGCACGGGTCTTGCCGTGGGTGTCGACCACGGCATCGAGGCTGTCGAGCCATTCCTGGGTCTCGAGGGGATCGATGTCGGGCAGCTGATGGACGTGGCCGTCGAAGATCATGCAGCCATTCTCGCAGTGTTACCGATGGGTATGTGACGGGCCCGGGTACTCCTGCCACCAGTCACAGGAACCGGTACGGCCACATGTCGGCGGTTGCGCAGTGGCCGGTAGGTTGCGGCGCATGGAGCAGCTGGTCATCTACACCGACGGGGCGTGCAGCGGGAACCCCGGCCCCGGAGGTTGGGGATGGGCGGTCGCTCCCGACGGCGAGCCGAACGGGTCGGGCGGCGAGGCGCAGACCACCAATCAGCGCATGGAGATGTACGCCGTGATCGATGCACTCCGTACCCACGCGAACCTCGCCGATGATCACGGCGCTCCGATGCCGATCGAGATCGTGTCCGACTCGACCTACGTCGTGCACTGCTTCCGCGACAACTGGTGGGTGAAGTGGGAACGCAACGGATGGCGGAACTCCAAGAAGCAGCCCGTCGCCAACGAGGACCTGTGGAAGCCGCTGATCGAACTGGTGCGGGCGGGCAACGTCACGTTTCGCTGGGTCAAGGGCCACAGCGGTGACCGCATGAACGACCTGGTCGACGCCCTCGCCGTCGCCGCCGTCCCGGCCCGCTGACCGAGGTCTCGCAAGAATTCGTCAAGGTCCACTGGCGGTGTGACGAAGAACGTGGTGTGGTGATGGACCCAGCGCGTCGCAGAACATTACAGTTCGGTTACATGCGTCGAGCCGTCGTCTTCCTCGTGGCCGCGCTCGGCCTCACATTGACGCCACTCACACCGGTCGGCTCGACCCCGAGCGCGAGTGCGGCCTCGAGCGACATCGTCGCCGTCGTCGTCGAGGGAACCGGCTACGGCCACGGTCGTGGCATGAGCCAGTGGGGCGCCTACGGCTGGGCCGTCGACCAGAACAAGTCGTGGGAGTGGATTCTCGACCACTACTACGGTGGGACGGACCTGACCACCGTCAATACGGCCCAGCAGCGCATCCAGGTTCGCCTCCTCGCCCTCGACGGGATCGGGACGCTCGGCGTGACCTCGGGCTCCGGCAACGTCTCCGCCGGCGGGGTGTCGGCCCGCTCGCTCTACGCCAAGGAGACGTCGACGAACGTCTTCGAGATCTGGGGCTCCAGTGCCGTCGCGTGCTCGGCGTCCACGGCACTCGTCGTACCGAACGGGAACATCGCACAAGGGTCGTCCAACAGCACGGCAGTCCGCCAGATCCAGACCTTCCTCAATGCCTACCGCATCAGCGGCGACGCCGAACTCGGCGTCGACGGCCAATTCGGTCCGCTCACCGCTGCCCGCCTGCGCGATTGGCAGGGCGACCAGTCCCTGACGGTCGACGGGGTGTGGAAGAACACCGATGCGACGCGGGCGCGACAGCTGATCGCCGCCACCACCACGTCGGCAGCCTTCACGAAGTTGACGACCGTGGCCGGTCCCGTCATCTTCACCTCCGCCAACAGCGAGAACTCGGCGGCCGCGCCGTCGAGCGTCCTCGGGGTCTGCGACGCCTCCGGCAAGGTCACCCACTATCGCGGTTCGATCGAACTGCACAACGCGACCAGCAACACCAACTGGGTGGTCAACGACGTCAAGACCGAGGACTACCTCCGCGGGGTCGTCCCGAAGGAGATCTCGGCGAGTTGGGCTGATGCCGGCGGCGGCAAGGGCATCAATGCCGTCATGGCCCAGGCCGTGGCCGCTCGCTCCTACGGACTGCAGCAGAATCGGTACGCACCGTATGCCTCGATCTGCGACAGCCAGTCGTGCCAGGTCTACTTCGGCGCCGCCACGCGTGTGAACGCCACCGCGGCGGCCACGAACGTCGAGGACCCACGAACCGATGCGGCGATCGTCGCGACAGCGGGCAAGGTCCGCACGAAGAACGGCTCGATCGTCGCGACCGAGTTCTCGGCCTCGAACGGGCCGCGTACCGCAGGGCACACCTTCCCCGCCGTCGACGACGCTCCCGGTGACGGAACGGCCAACAACCCGAATCACAAATGGACCCGTGTGATCGACGCCGACGTGCTGGCGTCGACCTACGGCCTCGGCACGCTGACCACGGCGACGATGACCGAGGCGGCGTCGGCGAACAACCGTCAGTACGACGGCATCTGGTTCAACGACGTCCTGCTCAACGGCAGCAAGCGCATCGAGGCATGGACGTTCCGCGGGACATTCGGACTCCCGTCCCCGGGATTCACGATCCGTGTCATCACCCGCGACACGACCACGAAGACCTTCGGCATGATCGGAGACTCCGTCGGCAACGGCATCGCCGGCTCGTTCGCCGGTGAGTTCGTCACGCTCACCGACGGGATGTTCCCGTCGGCCTACCTCACGATGTACGACGGTCGGTGCACGGCGAACACCTCCTGCCCTGGTCCGACCGGCGTCGAGGCCGTATCCCAGTTGCCGGCGAATCTCGACCTCGTCGTCGTCGAGCTCGGCTACAACGACTGGTCCCCGGCCATGTCGACGGCGATCGACGCGATGATGTCGGCCTTGACCGCTCGCGGCGTCAAGCAGGTCGCCTGGGTCAACCTCGCGTCAGCGACGAAGATCTCGAGCAACTGGTCGACGTACGGTCAACGGAACGCAGCCCTCCTCGAGGCGAAGTCTCGATGGGCGAACCTGACCATCCTCGACTGGGACACCGCGAGCAACACGACGGAGAAGTCGCGCTGGTTCGCGAGTGACGGGGTGCACCTCACCTCGACCGGAGAGGCGGCGTTCTCCCTGTGGCTGCGCGCACAGATCGCGACGCTTGCCCCGCCGGGACCCGCGCCGCAGCGGCTCGTACCACCCAAGCGGATCGAGTTCGATGTCGTCGGCGAGTCCGTGCAGGGCAGTCTCGGTGAACAATTGACGATTCCGCCTGACGTGACCGCAGCGATCGTGAACGTCACCGCCGTCGGCCCGGATTCGAGTGGCTACGTCACCGTGTGGCCCTGTTCTGCGGCGCGTCCACTGACATCGAGTCTCAACTACGCCAGCGGCGCCACCGTCGGCAACGGCGTGATCGCCCCCGTCGACAGCAGCGGCAAGGCCTGCTTCTACTCGAGCGCGGGAACCGACGTCGTCGTCGATCTCACCGGTTGGTACGGCGGCCTCGATGGGAACGGATCCGGTTTCGTCGCCTCGACCCCACACCGTCTCGTCGACACCCGGTTCGGCACCGGAGCACCGAAGGCCAAGGTCAGCCCGTCCACATCGCTGACGATGCAGGTCACCGGTACGTCGCTGAAGCTCGCCAACGGCACCGCGACGACGGTGAGGTTCATCGCGATTGCCTCAGCGCTCGCTGGGACCGACACCGCGACACCGTCGACGGTGAGCTGGGTTCCGGTGACAGCGATCTCGA
>JBAWHL010000153.1:0-2910 GCA_049593815.1 Ilumatobacteraceae bacterium
CCCGAGGACAGCCTCGAAGGCATCTACAAGCGATACACCGACATCGCCAAGCTGTCGAAGTTCGCCGGTGGCATCGGTGTCGCCTGGCACCGGGTCCGGGCCAAGGGCAGCCTGATCCAGGGCACGAACGGCCTCTCCAACGGCATCGTGCCGTGGCTGCGAACACTCGACTCGTCGGTCGCCGCGGTCAACCAGGGCGGACGCCGCAAGGGCGCTGCGTGCGTGTATCTCGAGTCGTGGCACTCCGACATCGAGGACTTCCTCGAACTTCGTGACAACACCGGCGACCACGCCCGTCGGACGCACAACCTGAACATCGCCAACTGGATCCCCGACCTGTTCATGGAGCGCGTCGAGAAGGACTGGCAGTGGTCGCTGTTCGACCCCAAGCAGGTCCCGCACCTCACCGATCTGTTCGGTGACGAGTTCGAGCGTGCCTACGTGGCCGCCGAGGAGGCCGGCCTGTACGCGAAGCAGGTCCCGGCTCGCCAGCTCTACTCGAAGATGATGCGCACGCTCGCCCAGACCGGCAACGGGTGGGTCACGTTCAAGGACGCCTCGAACGAGAAGTGCAACCAGACCGGCGCCACCAACGCCGATGGCAGCCCCCGCGTCGTGCACCTGTCGAACCTGTGCACCGAGATCCTCGAGGTGACCGACCAGGAGAACACCGCGGTCTGCAACCTCGGCTCCCTCAACCTCGGTGCCTACGTCGGCACCGACGGCCAGTTCGACTACACCCGCCTCGGTGAGGTCGTCCGCCAGGTCGTGCCGTTCCTCGACCGGGTCATCGACATCAACTACTACCCGACGCCCGAGGCCAAGTTCTCGAACCACAAGTGGCGCCCGGTCGGCCTCGGCCTCATGGGGTTGCAGGACGTCTTCTTCAAGAAGGGCTTCGCGTTCGACTCCGCCGACGCCAAGGACCTGAGCCGCACGATCAGCGCCCACATCTACTTCCATGCGCTGTGGGCATCGACGGAACTGGCCGAGGCCCACGGTCCGCACGACGCCTACGAAGGCACCCGTGCCGCCAACGGCGACCTGCAGTTCGACCTGTGGGACCGCGACAACGGCGGCGTCACGCCACCGTCCGAGCTCGACTGGGATGCGCTGCGAGCCCGAGTTGCCGCTCACGGCCTGCGCAACAGCCTGTTGATCGCCATCGCCCCCACCGCCACGATCGCCTCGATCGCAGGTTGCTACGAGTGCATCGAGCCGCAGGTGTCGAACCTGTTCAAGCGTGAGACGCTGTCGGGCGAGTTCATGCAGATCAACCGCTACCTGGTCCGCGAGCTCCAGGAGCGTGGTCTCTGGGACGAGCAGATGATCTCCGACATCAAGAAGGCCGAGGGCTCGGTCCAGGACGTGGACCGCATCCCCGGTGAGCTGAAGGAGATCTTCCGGACGGCGTGGGAGATCCCGCAGCGAGCGTTGATCGACATGGCCGCCGAGCGTGGAGCGTTCATCGACCAGAGCCAGTCGCTCAACCTGTTCATGGAGACCCCGACCATCGGCACGCTCTCCTCGATGTACCTGCACGCCTGGAAGATGGGCTTGAAGACCACCTACTACCTGCGCAGCCGCCCGGCGACGCGCATCAACCAGACGACGACCAGCGCATCGTCGTCTGCCCCGGCACCGGGCAAGCCGCCCGCCGGTGGCGAGCCGGCCCCGGCCGCCGAGAAGAAGACCTTCACCGACGAAGAGGCGATTGCGTGCAGCCTCGAGAACCCCGAATCCTGCGAGGCATGTGACTGATGGCCCTCATCGACCCGATCTCCGACTACGAGACCTCGAAGCCCGGCGAGACGCTGGCCGACGAGTTCGAATCCGCCGCACCGGTCGGCGCGGCACGTCCGACCAACATCCTCGATCCGGGCTTCGACCTGACGCTGCGCCCGATGCGGTACCCGCAGTTCTTCGAGATGTACCGCGACGCCATCAAGAACACCTGGACCGTCGACGAGATCGACTTCTCCGACGACCTCGTCGACCTGGATCGCAAGTTGATGCCGGCCGAGCGACACCTCGTGTCACGCCTCGTGGCGTTCTTCGCGACCGGTGACTCGATCGTGTCGAACAACCTGGTGCTCAACTTGTACCAGCACATCAATGCGCCCGAAGCGCGCATGTACCTGTCGCGCCAGCTCTATGAAGAGGCCTTGCACGTCCAGTTCTACTTGACGTTGCTCGACAACTACATCCCGGACATGAAAGAGCGCGAGGCAGCGTTCGCCGCGGTCGAGAACATCCCGTCGATCCGCGCCAAGGCCGAGTTCTGCTTCAAGTGGATCGACTCGATCAACGGGCTGCACAAGCTCGAGACCCCCGAGCACCGCCGGCAGTTCCTGCTCAACCTGATCTGCTTCGCCACGTGCATCGAGGGGCTGTTCTTCTTCGCCGCATTCGCGTACGTCTACTTCCTGCGCTCCAAGGGTCTGCTCAACGGTCTGGCCGACGGCACGAACTGGGTGTTCCGCGACGAGAGCTGTCACATGAACTTCGCGTTCGAAGTGGTCGACACCGTCCGCAAGGAACAGCCCGAACTCTTCGACGATCAGCTCGAAGCCGACGTGCGCTCCATGCTCAACGAGGCCATCGACGCCGAGCACCTGTTCGCCGCTGACGTGCTCGGTGAGGGCGTGCCGGGCATGAGCCTCGGCGACACCCGCGAGTACCTCGAGTTCGTTGCCGACCAGCGCCTCGTCCAGCTCGGCTACGCCCCCGAGTTCGGCTCGAAGAACCCGTTCAGCTTCATGGAGCTGCAAGACGTGCAGGGCCTGTCGAACTTCTTCGAGCGCACCGTGTCGTCCTACCAGACCGGTGTCTCCGGCGACGTCAGCTTCGACGAAGACTTCTGACATCTCGATTGCGGCCAGCGACCGTTACATCAGGGGTCAGACCCCT
>JBAWHL010000154.1:0-4646 GCA_049593815.1 Ilumatobacteraceae bacterium
ACGGCGAGCAGCTCCTCGGCGAGCTCGTGGTCGACTGCCGCGTCGATGGGCCCGTCGAAGTGAATGATCGGTGCGAAGCCGAGCGCCCCCTCGGACTCGTCGACGAGCGAGACCAGCTCCGACCGCACCGAGCGCCCCGGGGCCCGCGAGGTGTGCAGCTGGAAGATGGCGGATCGGATGTCGCGGACGGTCGCGTCGAGGCTGTCGACGGCGACGCCGAGCCGGTCACGCACCTCGGTGTCCGTCACCCGCTGCATTGCCGCGTCGAGACCGAGACCGATGGCGAAGAGGCGTTGGATCACGACGTCGTGCAGATCGCGGGCGATCCGTTCGCGATCCGCGAGTGTTGCCAACTCGGCTCCGGCGGCGTGCAACCTGGCGTTCTCGATGGCGATCGCCGCTGCGGCGGCGAGGTCGACGACCAGCTCCTGATCGATGTCGGTGAACACGCCACCACCGGTCTTGTCGCACAGGTAGAGGTTGCCGAACACGGCGCCGCGCACCGTGATCGGGACACCGAGGAACGAGGTCATCGGCGGGTGGTTGGGCGGGAAGCCGAACGAATCGGGGTGCTCACCGAGATTCGGGAGGCGCAGCGGTTTGGGGTCGACGATCAGCAGTCCGAGGATGCCGTGGCCCTCCGGGAGGTGGCCGATCGCGCTGCGTGTCTCGGCGTCCAGTCCCACCGTGATGAAGTCCGACAGGCCGTCCCCCGCCTCGTCGAGCACACCGAGCGCCCCGTATTGGGCATCGACCAGTTCGGCAGCGGCGGCGATGATCGTGCGAAGCACGGAGTGGAGGTCGAGATCGGACCCGATCGTCAAGACCGCCTCCAGGAGTCGGCGCAGCTGTGCTGGCCCTGCCTTGTGCTCCATGCTCGGAGGATACGCGATCGCTGGCGGTCAGGCTCTGCGACACAGCTCATCACTGTGGGAAACTCTTCTCGCATGTCACTTCGGATCTTCCTCGTCGACGACCACGAGATCGTGCGCCGTGGCGTCCGCGAGCTGATCGAGTCCGAAGGCGACCTGATCGTGGTCGGTGAAGCCGGAAGCGTCGAGCAGGCGCTGCAGCGAATTCCCGCGGTGTCGCCCGACGTGGCGATCCTCGATGTGCGACTTCCCGACGGGAGTGGTGTCGACCTCTGCCGGCAGCTTCGGTCCACCGACGCAGCACCGGCGTGCCTCATGCTCACGTCCTACGACGACGATGCTGCGTTGTTCGAGGCGATCGTCGCCGGTGCGGCCGGGTACGTGCTCAAGCAGGTGAAGGGGCACGACATCGTCGAGGCGGTCCGCAAGGTCGGAGCGGGCCAGTCGTTGATCGATCCCGATCTCGCAGCTCGAGTGATCGACCGACTCCGCGACGGGCCCGACGAGGATCCGCGATTGTCCAACCTCACGAGCCAGGAACGACGCGTTCTCGACCTGCTCGCGGACGGGCTGACCAACCGTCAGATCGCGACGGAGATGTTCCTCGCCGAAAAGACGGTCAAGAACTACGTCAGCAACCTGCTGGCCAAGATGGGCATGAGCCGACGCACCGAGGCTGCCGTCTACGCCGCCCGACAGGCACAACGCCACACCGCCAGCGACTGAGCACATCGATGGCGTTCAGCGGCCGGGGCGACGCAGGCGCCGACCGGTCGTCTCGGTCGGCGTCACGCGCACGAAGTTCGGCTTGGGGCTCTTGTGCCATGGGTCCACGTCGAGGTCGAACATGTCCACGAGGTCCGTTCGACGCGCGACCAGCGCGCCCTCGCCCTTGAGCACGACACTCCAGACGTCACCGTCGGCACCCACGTTGTCGGCTTCGAAGGCAACCCGGTGCCCGCTCGTCAGGCCGGCGATCTTGGTGCCAGGCGCGGTCCGGAAGACGACCGTGCCGTGATCGACCACGAAGTTGACCGGAAAGATGTCGACGACCTCATCGCTGCCCACGACGGCGATGCGGCCGACGTCGACGGTGCGGAGCAGCGCGAAGCACTCCGACACCGACAGCGACTCCATCGGGTCGTCGTGGTCGGGCTCTGTCATGCACCCAGCGAACCACACCGTGGACGCACTCCGCCAGGGCCGAAGGTCACCAGCGGTGATCTCGAGGATTCAGGCGTCCCCGCCGATGGCCACGCACTGCGTCAGACCGAGTTCGTACTGCTGCTCCAGTTCGGCACGGTCGAGCGGGGCCATGCCCACGAGCTCGAGCATCACGTAGCCGTGCACCGTGGCGAAGAGGTGGTAGGCGCTCGCGACCGGGTCGGCCGCACCGGAGCGTTCGACCGCCGCGACGAGCCCGGCGAACGCCTGGCCGGCACGTTCGAGTGCGGCCTCACTCGGCACGTAGTCGGGCACCGCGCTGCCGAACATCACCATGTAGTGCGTGGGGTTGCACAGGGCCCACCGGCGGTACGCGCGGCCCGATTCCATGAGGTCGTCGGCCGCGTAGTGCACGGACATCTCCCGCTCGAACGATTCGAATCCGTCGATGTAGATCGCCTCGACGAGACCCTGCTTGCCGCCGAAGTAGGTGTACACACCGGTCGTCGAGCAGCCGGCTTCCGCGGTGATGTTGCGCAGCGTCAGCGAGGCCGCCCCGTCGCGTTGCAGGACCGTCAGTGCCGCGGTCAAGAGGGTGGTGCGCATGTCGTCGCGTTCGGTGCCGCCGGCAACGGAATCGACGTGGGGGGTTGACGAAGCCGTGCTCACGTAACTAAGTTACCCCATCGACAGCCGTAACAAAGTTACGGCGAGATCCCGAGGAGTGCCCGTGTCCACCACCGAAGTCCCCTACACCGCCGCATCGAACACCACCGAGCCGCCTGTCGACAGCTCGATCTACCTCAGCGGCAACTACGCACCCGTCACCGAGGAAGTCACCGCTCACGACCTGCCCGTCGTCGGCGAACTCCCGACCGAGCTCAACGGCCGCTATCTCCGCAACGGACCGAATCCGGCGGCCACCGTGGATCCGTCCACGCACCACTGGTTCCTCGGCGACGGCATGATCCACGGCATCCGGCTCAGAGACGGCAAGGCCGAGTGGTACCGCAACCGCTACGTCGGCTCATCCGCGATCAGTGCGTTCCGCGGCGAGCCCGACATCGACGGACCGAACTGGAACAACAGCCCGCACGGCCCGAACACGAACGTCGGTGGCTTCGCCGGAACGACGTGGGCAATGGTCGAGGCCGGAGGCGTCCCCGTGGAACTGTCCTACGACCTCGAGACGATCGGGCGCAACGACTTCAACGGCACCCTGCCAGGGGCGTTCACTGCCCACCCGAAGTTCGACCCCGTCACCCGCGAGATGCACGCGATGGTCTACGCCTGGGCGGAGTGGATGGACCACATCCAGTACGTCGTCGTCGGACCGGACGGTCGCGTCACGCGAACGCTCGACATCCCCCTGCCGGGCATGACGATGATCCATGACATGGCCCTGACCCGTCGATACGCGGTCATCTTCGATCAGCCGGTCACGGTCGATCTCGATCTCGCCTTCGCCAGCCGCTTCCCGTTCCGCTGGAACCCCGACTACGGCAATCGGGTCGGGCTCCTCCCACGCGACGGCGGCGTCGACGACATCGTCTGGATCGACGTCCCGCTCGGCTACTCGTTCCATCCGATGAACGCGTACGACACCCCCGACGGCAAGGTCGTGATCGACCTGTGCAACTTCGAGCGGATGTTCGACACCGACATCCTCGGCCCGTTCGGCGATGCACTCCCCCGCCTCGAACGCTGGGAGCTCGATCCTGCGACGCGCACCGCGTCGACGACCGTCATCGACGAGACACCCAACGAGTTCCCGCGCCACAACGGCTCCTTCGCGACCAAGCCCTACCGCTACGGCTACTGCGCCTCCCCGGTGGCCGACATGACCTCCGGCTGGCCGACGATCAAGCACGACCTGCAGACCGGCGAGCGCCAGTCGTTCGACCACGGGCCCGGACGTGCCGCCGGCGAGCCGGTGTTCGTCGCCCGCGACGGCGCCACCGAGGAGGACGACGGTTGGCTGATCACGCTCGTGCACGACCTGGGAACGGACAGCGCCGAATTCGTCGTGATGGACGCCCAGGACTTCGGCCGCACCGACTACGTCGCCAGCGTTGCGCTGCCGCAGCGTGTTCCGTTCGGATTCCACGGCAACTGGGTGAGCGACGCCTCCGTGCCACCCGCCAACGGAAGTTGACGTGCCGACCCTCTCGCGGCCACTACGCAAGGTCGACCCCGGCCAGGAGGTCGTCGTCTTCGCCAGCCGGCTCGCGCTGCAGCGTCGGCGCGATGTGCCCGGGTTCCTCGCCGACACCCTCCAGATCAGAAAGCAGCTCGACCGGCTGATCGCCGATCCCGAGGAGGGGCTCCGCTGGTACGCGCTGCGAACCGACCTCGCCGCCAACGTCTTCTGGACGACGTCGGTGTGGCGCGACGACGAAGCGCTGCGGGCGTTCGTGATCGCCGAACCGCACGCCGCGATCATGCGGAAACGACGTCGGACACTCGGTGGCTTCGAAACCGTCCGTTGGACGGCCTCCGGATTCGAGGTTCCGGTGACGCACGCCCAGACAGTGGAGCGACTCACGTCGCTCGCCTGATCGGCCGAACGCGTCCTCGGCCTCCCAGCGAACCCCGCCCCCACCCGAAATT
>JBAWHL010000155.1:0-6337 GCA_049593815.1 Ilumatobacteraceae bacterium
ACGCCACCGCAATGCTGGAACCGGGTGGCACAGTCGTGCTCAGCCTGCCCAACATCCGCCATGTCAGCGCCGCCTGGTCGATCTTCGTGCGCGGGTCGTTCCCCCGGCGTTCTCGCGGACTGTTCGACGAAACGCACCTGCGCTGGTTCACACCGGGCGATGTCAGGGCCATGTGCGAGTCGGTCGGGCTGGGCGTCGAGACGGTCGGGTTCAATGCGCGGCTGCTCGACCGACCCGGCGGTGGGGCCAACGACTGGATTGCCCGCCAGCGCTGGGCCAGCAGCGTGCCGATCGTGCGCGAGTTCCTCGGCTACCAAGTACTCGTGACGGCGGTGTCCGGATCCGAGGCTCCCACTCGTTGAGGGTCACCGCGCCACGAGAACCACTGTGCACACCAGCCCGCCAGCGTGACAGTGGCACCGACGTGGACCCCGAGCAGCACAACCGGTGCCACCGGTGTCGCGTACGTGTCCCAATCCCAGGGGAGCATCGATCCGGCGAGGCCAACTCCCCACCGCCGCATCGACGCCGCGAAGGCAACGTTGATCACGATGAGCACAGCGATGCCGACCGCCGTCGACAGACGACGAGCCACGGCATCGGGGATGGACACGCGACCGAGCAGGATCGGAGCGAACACCAGCAGTGGAAGGTAGTAGCGACCCTGCCAGTAGGTCCCCGAGTAGGCATCGTGCACCGACTCGATGACCCACGAGGCGACGATCGCAGCGGCCACCACCGCGACCGCCGACCAGACGATTCGCATCGCTCCAGCCTGAATCGCTGCGGACGCCAGCAGCCCGAATGCCACTGCCCAGAGCAGCACCGCCGACGCTGGAACCGGCGTGTCGAGCCAACCCATCACCCCGATCGCCTCGGTGAGGTTCTCGCCGGTTCGATGCAGGACGAGGCGCAGGTAGTACCGATCGAACCCATTCGAGCGCTGCATCGCCAGGAGCGCGTAACCGACGAGCCCGCCAACGATGAGCAGCCCGGTACCGGCGATCCGCTTCGCTGTCGTGTCGGCCCACCGTTTCCACGCCCATTCGACCCCGACAGCGCCGACGAGCGCGATGGGCGCCAGGACGATGAAACGCATCGCGCCTGCCTCCCCGCGCAGCCCGGCCACGACCGGCCACGCGGTCGACAGTCCGAGCATCGCGAGCTGCGGACGCGAGAACGACCGCAGCCAGGCGCCCGCTGGAATACCCAGGCCGATCAGAACGACTCCGAGCCCGACCGACGCCCAGATGAGACCATCTCGCCGTGGGAGCGCCATGGCCGCCCATGCCGCCACGACGAGCCACCGTTGGCTGCGCGAACCGGTGACCGCCTCAGGTGCCGACGCCGCGAGCGCGACGCCGCCGGCGATGACCAACGCCGATGGGTTCACGACGCCGAGTGTGAACCACGCCATCGGCGTGAGCGACGCGAACACAGCAATCGCCGTCAATCTGCTGCGTCGAGCGGCAACCACCAGGGCGCAGCCGAGCAGCAGCACAGGCGGAACGGCCGACGCGACACGCACGGACCACGTCCCGACCGATGCCGGCGCCAGGGTTCCGAGCGACGCGGTCAGATGACCCCAGATGGGATAGGAGGTCGCTGCGGTGTACCTGATTTCGGTACCGTCCGGCGTCGGATCGGTCGTTGCACGGCTGGCGGGCGTGTACGGGTGCTGGGCGAAGCACACCGGGTCTGGCGAACCAATCCACGCTGGCAGTTCAGCCAGGCCGGTGCCAGGGTCACTGCCGAGCATGCCGTCGAGGTGGCCTCGGATCAGCTCGGCGCTGCGGATGACGTGCGCTGGTTCATCGGGGCCCGACGACGGCGCCGAACCCAGAATCCAGCAACCGACCACTGCGGCGACCAATGCCACGGGGACCAGCACCGATTTCAACGTCGCGGACCGCCTCCCATCCATGCGCCGAAGCTATCGGTCTCCACCCACCGTGGTACCCCATGGCCCGCAGCCCGGCTCACCGACAGCGAACCGATAGCATCGCCCCGGTGTCAGATCAACCGTTCCGGACGCACGAGACCTCGATCGTCGAGTCCGATGCCGAAATCGGAGGCGGAACTGCCATCTGGCATCACGCCCACGTTCGAAGTGGCGCCCGAATCGGTGCGGATTGCGTGCTCGGGAAGAACGTCTTCGTCGATGGCGGCGCCGTCATCGGCGACCGAGTGAAGATCCAGAACAACGTCAGCGTCTATTCGGGTGTGACGATCGGCAACGACGTGTTCGTCGGTCCGTCGGCCGTGTTCACCAACGATCTCGTGCCGCGGGCCTTCAACACCGACTGGACGATCACGTCGACCCGGGTGTCCGACGGCGCCTCGATCGGAGCGAACGCAACCATCGTCTGCGGCACCACGATCGGCGAATACGCCATGGTCGCAGCGGGCGCGACGGTCACCCACGACGTCGCCTCGCATCAACTCGTCGCTGGCATGCCCGCGCGACATCGCGGCTGGGTCTGCACGTGCGGCAACGTCACCTCCCGCGACAACGAACCACCCCTCGACCTTCGCTGCGATCGCTGCGAGGAAGGAACCCGATGATTCCCGTCACCGTCGTCCGCATCACCGACGAGCAGGAGGCCGCCGTTCTGGAGGTACTCCGATCGGGCCAGCTCGCTCAGGGGGCCATGGTCGAACGTTTCGAAGCGGCGTTCGCGGAGATCCACGGCGTCGCTCACGCCATCACGGTCAACAACGGCACGACGGCGCTCATCGCCGCCATGAAGTCGCTGGAGTTGTCGCCTGGTGACGAAGTGGTCACCAGCCCATTCACGTTCGTCGCGACGCTGAATGCCATTCTCGACGCCGGAGCAACCGCTCGATTCGCGGACATCGGCGACGACTACAACATGCGTGCCGATGCCGCCGAAGCACTCGTGAGCGAACGAACCCACTCGCTCATGCCCGTGCACCTCTACGGGTTGATGGCCGACATGGATGGGCTCGCCTCGATCGCTGATCGGCACGACATCTCCATCGTGGAGGACGCTGCCCAAGCGGTCGGGGCCACGTATCGGGGCAACGCGGCCGGCAGCTTCGGCGTCGGCTGCTTCAGCCTCTACGCGACCAAGAACATCTCGACCGGTGAGGGTGGCGTCGTGACCACCAACGACGACGACGTCGCCGACCGACTCCGACTCATGCGAAATCAGGGCATGCGCCAGCGCTACCAGTACGAGATGGCCGGCAACAACTACCGGCTGACGAACCTCGCGGCGGCGGTCGGGCTTCCGCAACTCGCGCAGCTCGACGAGCTGAACGCCGCTCGGAACGCCAACGCGGATCGCTACCGCGAGGGACTCGCCGACATCGACGGCCTGATCCTGCCGCCGCCGACTCCAGCCGATCAGACCCACGTCTACCACCAATTCACCGTGCGGGTCACCAATGACGCACCGATCGACCGCGATCAGTTCGTCGACGCTCTCCTGGCCGAGGGTGTCGGATCCGGGATCTACTACCCGCGTGTCGTGTTCGACTACGACTGCTACCGAGAGCACCCGAACGTGCGCGTCGACGACGATGTTCCCAAGGCCTTCGAGATCGCCAAGCAGGTCGTCAGCCTGCCGATCCACCCCTACCTGTCCGCCGATGATGCGGCCACCGTGATCCGCAGCGTCCGCAAGGTTCTCGGCCGATGAGCGATCTCGGAGTCACCGTCATCGGCGCTGGGATCATGGGCGCCAACCACGCCCGTGTGGTCACCCAGTTGCGCGGCGCTCACCTGGTCGGGGTCGTCGATCCGGACATCGAGCGGGCTCGTCAGCTCGTGGGGACATCGGGAGCGACAGCCGCCGAGGACATCGGTGAACTGATCGAAGCAACCGACCTCGCTGTGATCGCCGTGCCGACCGCACTCCATTTCGACCTGGCGCGTCGCCTCATCGACGCGAACATCGCCGTGTTGGTCGAGAAGCCGATCGCGGCATCACACGCCGAGGCGACCGACCTGGTCGGCCTGGCTGCGGAGAGCAACGTGTTGTTGGCGGTCGGTCACGTCGAGCGCTTCAATGCCGCCGTCGCCGAACTGCCGAACCTCATCGAGGACCCCATCCACGTCCGCGCCGTTCGCGTCAGCCCCTATTCGCCTCGGATCTCCGACGGCGTGGTGCACGACCTCATGATCCATGACATCGACATCGTGCTCTCCCTGTTCGGACCCGACGTGGACATCGCCGAGGTCGGCGGAACCGGGAGAATCCTCCACGGGCCGAGCGAGGACCTCGCCAACGCACACATCTCCCTGTCCAACGGCGTCACCGCAGCGTTCGAGACGAGCCGCCTGGGCCAGCAGAAGGTCCGCCAGATCGAAATCACCCAGCGCGACAGCGTGATCGTCGCCGATCTCCTCCGCCAGGACGTGACGATCCACCGGATGAGTCGGCACGAGTACCTGGCCGACGACGGGGTCCGCTATCGGCAGTCCAGCGTCGTCGAGATTCCCTTCCTCGATCAACGCGGCGAACCGTTGCTTCGAGAGCTGCAGGACGTCGTGGACAGCGTCGCCGAGGGTCGGGCACCCCGCGTCGATGGCACAGCCGGAGCCCGCGCCCTGCACGTCGCCGACCTGATCTCGGCATCGCTCGTCCGATCCTGACGACCCCGAGGAACCATGTACGACAGCATCACGTCCCATCTCACTCGCCTGGCACGACGATCGTGGCTGATCGTGGTGATCGCGCTGGTCATCGGTGGCGTCCTCGGCGGGCTCTACGCCAACCGTCGGCAGTCCTGGACCGGCACGTCCACGATCCAGGTCGCCGATGTGTCCACGACCGCCAGTCTGCTCGGACTCGGTGGCGACCAGGGTCTCGGGGTGACCACGAGCATGCGACCTCTGGCGATCCGCTCGGCGGAGGACTTCGACTCGACGGCGACCGACACCGTGGTCGTCGCGACACCCGACGAGGCGGCGAGTGTGATCGTCGCCACTGCGACCGGGCCCGACGCAGCCTCCGTCGAGGCCGCCCTCGCTGACTTCGAAGCGATCGTCGAGCGTCGGGCCACCGACCCCAGGCTGGAGGAGACCGATGCCGCGCTGCGCGCCAACGCGACGACGCTGGAGCTCTTCAGGTCCGACCTGCAAGCTTTGGATGAACAGCTGCTCGCGCTCGCACCCGATGATCCGGCGCGAGCCTCGATCGCCGAGTCACGCATCGAGTTGCAGAGTGACATCCGAGCGCTCGAGTCCTCCGGGCAGTCGCTCCTCGAGTACCGAGCGCTGCTCGAGAGCAACCTCGTCGCGACCATCGGAACCACCATCGATGGACCCGGCTCGATCATCACGAGTGTCATCGTCGGCATCGTCGCGATGGGGATCCTCCTGACGATCGTCGGCGCTGGCCTGGTGATCACCGACCAGAAGGTGCGGCGCCGGCTCCAGCTCGAACGCATCGTCCCCGGCGTGCCGATCCTCGGTGTGCTCGGCGCGACGACACAGGACGGTGAGGCCGAACGCGAAGCCGCACGTTCGATCGAGCGATTCTCCGGAGGATCCGACAGCGTTGCGCTGGCCGCACTCACCGGGTCGGACAGCGCTTCCACGATCGCGTCGATGCAGCCGCTGACGACATGCACTCTCCGACATCTCGGCGATGAACAGATCAGCGATGACGCGCCCTTCCTGGTGATCGCGAGCTGGGGACAATCCACAGAGAACGAGCTGGCAGCGCGGGTTGCCGCACTCGAAACGGTCGGCGACGGACGCGTCGGAATCCTCATCGTCGGCGTCCCTGCTCGGGACCTCGACTGGGCCGGCGCCACCGGCCGCGGCGGGGTCGATGGCGTCGCCGTACCCGAATGACGTCATCTATTCAGGAGACAGCATGAACTTCACCGAACGGTCCCCCGAGCGAACGGTCGCGGTCGTCGGCCTCGGCAAGATCGGGCTCCCCCTGGCGGTGCAGTACGCCCGAAGCGGCCTCGACGTCATCGGGATCGACATCGATGCCAACGTCGTCGCGACGGTCAACGGCGGCCACGCACCCTTCCCGGGAGAAGCACATCTCGACGAGTATCTGGCAGAGGTGATCACCGACGACAGATTGCGCGCCACCACCGATGCTGCCGCCGCCATCCGGTCCGCTCGGACCATCGTCGTCGTGGTGCCGCTCATGGTCGATGCTGCTGGTGTCCCCGAGTTCCGCGCGATGGACGCCGCGACCGACACCGTCGGTCATTCGATGCAACCTGGAACGCTGGTGCTGTACGAGACCACGCTGCCAGTCCACACGACGCGGCGTCGCTTCGCCCCCGCCCTCGAGGCGGCCTCCGGCTTGTCCGCTGGGACCGATTTCCATGTCGCGTTCAGCCC
>JBAWHL010000156.1:0-7092 GCA_049593815.1 Ilumatobacteraceae bacterium
ACTCTCGTCTCGACCGACGTCGAACGTGCACTCGACTCGATCCGTCGCGGCGGTGTCGTCGCGATTCCCACGGAGACCGTCTACGGCCTCGCGGCCGATGCGCGCAATGCCACCGCGGTGCGGCGCATCTTCGCCCTGAAGGGACGACCTGTCGATCATCCGTTGATCGTGCACCTGGCGTCAGCGGACGACGTGACCGACTGGGCGAGCGACGTGCCACCCGCGGCGCGCACCCTCATCGACGCGGCGTGGCCCGGCCCGCTGACGGTCATCGTGCCGCGATCGCCGTCGGTGATCGACGAGGTGACCGGCGGCCACGACACCGTCGGGCTCCGTGTCCCCGCCCATCCGATGACCCTCGATCTGCTCGGCCGGTTCGGCGGTGGCCTCGCGGCACCCTCGGCCAACACGTTCGGGGCGGTGAGTCCGACGACAGCGCACCACGTGCTCCACGACCTCGGCGCCGTCCTCGACCCCGACCTCGACCTGATCCTCGATGGTGGCGCCTGCCCTGTGGGCGTGGAGAGCACGATCGTCGACTGCGTGCCCACTCCCCCGCAGGTGCTGCGCGCGGGCGGCGTGCCGATCGAGGACGTCCGTCGCCTCCTGGCCGGAGAACTTGGCACCGCAGCGGGCCCCAGCCGTGCGAGTGGCATGCTCGCCTCCCACTACGCCCCGCGGTGCACGGTGCTGCTCGCCGACGACGCAACGCAGGCGGCCACGCTGGTTGCTTCGCACCCCAACAGCGATGTGCTCGACCTCAACGACGATCTGGTCGTGTACGCCCACGAACTGTTCGCTCGCCTGCGTGGCGCCGATGAGGCCGGGCTCGACACCCTGGTTGCCGTACTGCCACCCGCACAGGGGCTCGGCCACGCGATCCGTGATCGCCTGGCGAAGGCCGCGGCACCACGACCCGCCTGACCGCGGCACCGAGCTCAGTTCACATCGTGAATGCGAGGTTCCGGGCCGCGGCGTCGCCCCATGCGGAGTCCCCGCTCCACGCGATCCGGCCGTCGTCGATCGCTCGCTGCGGATCGATGCGACCGCAGGCCAGCTGCGCGAACGTCGTCGAGTCCGCCCGCAGCACCACATCGGCATGATCCAGTGTGTCGACCACGGCGGCGCGCCCGGTCACGGCAACGTGCATCGTGCGGGTGACGGGCCCGGTGAGGTCGATCGTCATGCTCATGCCGTCGGGCAGCCCGATCTTCTTGCCCACGATGTACGGCAGCGACCCCTGGATCTCGTCGATCGACTGTTCCGCAGCCGGGCCACTCTCGTCGGCGGGGATGCCGAGCGGTGTCCGCATGTCCTGCTCGTGCACCCAGAAGTCGAACACCCTGATCGCGAGGAACCGGCCGACCGTGCCCGGGCCGACCGGTGTGAGCGACATCAGGTCGAGATCGCTCGGTGCCAGTGCATCGAGTTCGGCGCGACGGAGGTCGATCACCTCCCGGTAGCGGGCGAGCACCCCCGCAGTGTCGAGATCTCCGACACTGGCGGTCCATTCCCCGACCTTCGCGAACGGGATGGTCTCGGTCATCGAACCGGGCGCTTCACCGCTGAGCATGTGCTCGATCGCGCCGAGATGGGTCACGACGTCGCGGACGGTCCAGCCCGGGCAGAGCGAGGGCGTCGACCACTGTTCGTCGGTGAGTCCGTCGAGGAGGACGTCGATCGACGTCCAGCAGGTCTCGAGGGCGTCGATCGATCCGGGAGTACTCATCGGTCAGCACCTTGCCACAGGGCTCCCTTCGTTGACGTGGCGAACCGGTGCCTGGTCGCCGCCGAGTTCCGCGAGGACCTTCGAGAGTGTCTACCGTGGCCGCATCGACCAGCGACCCATCCAGTTTCGACAGGAGTTCGACATGAGCGCAACGACATGGACACCCGAGGAGGCCACCGCGACGCTCGGGGCCATGCGAACGGTCGCCACGACCGAGAGTGAACTGGGCCCGATCGAGCGTGGTCTGATCGAGGGCGCCGCTGCCCACGTGTTCGATGTCGAGGTCGACGTGGACGCGCTGCCGGCCGTGTCTCCCACCGATCTCGCCGAGGCCGTGACCGACGCGGACAAGCGAGCGACCGTCGCGCAGTTCCTGGTGCTGATGCCGTATGCCGACATGACGGTCGAGGAACCCGAAGTCACCGCGGTCGACGCGTTCGCCACGTCCCTCGGCGTCTCGCCGGGGTCGCTCGCGGATCTGCACCACACGCGCAAACATCACATCAAGCGTCTGATCCTCGACTATGGCCGCCGTTCGTTCACGGCGCTCTCGGAGAACTCGCCCTACGGACCGGTGCGCCTCGCGGCCCGCTCCGTGCGCCAGACCACCGTGGGCGACAAGCACCTCGCCGAGCGCTTTCAGTCGCTCGGCGGCTACCCGGAGGGCACCCTGGGCCGCGCGTTCTTCGACTTCTACCGGTCGCGTGGCTTCGCGCTGCCGGGGGAGCCGAAGAGCCTCGGTGGGGAACTCCTCGTCACCCACGACTCATCGCACATCCTCGGCGGCTTCAACACCGACGGTCCGGGCGAGATCGACGTGGCCGGGTTCGAGGCCGGGATGAGCCGGTCGGGCTTCGGGTACGAGCTGCTGATGGAGGTGCTCATGGATTTCCATGTCGGCATCAACCTCGGCGGTCAGGTCGCCGGCATCGAATCCAAGGCGGGCGAGATGAACCCGGACACGATGATGGTCGGGATCGGGCGCGGACTCGACTGCACGGTCGACCTCATCGGCGACTGGGACTTCTGGTCGGTCGCCGACCAGCCGGTGCTCGAGCTGCGCGAGCGGTACAACATCCTCGGCGCCGGCCCCGTCGTGTTGCCGGTGCCCAGCTTCCAGCAGCAGTCCTGACGTCTCAGTTCCGGAGGTCGCGCCGCAGCGATGAGCGACTCCACCGGATGTGGTGCATTCGCTCATCAGTAGATCCGATCGACGACGACGGACCGAGCCACCAGTAGCGTGACGACATGCTCCCCCTCCTGATCGCGAGTGCCGACGGCGGTTCGCGCGGCAGCTCGGGGATCGGGCCCGTCCTCACGGTCATCGCCCTGACCATCGCCAGCGCCCTGGTGCTGTCGTGGGTCTTCCACCGGCTGCCCGGCTCGGACGAGAACACCGGCGCCAGCCCCTTCGGGCGTCGACGACGTCAAGGACCGTTCGATCCGCCAGACGACGACATCCCGGATTCGTCGTCGAACGGACCCTTCGGCCGCTGACCGACCGGGTGGCGGTCGCTCAGCGGCGCAGACCCTCCCGGACCAGCGCGTCGTCCACTGCGGCGGCGAGACGCTGCACCGATCCGGCGCAGGCGTCGAGCGCGTCGGCATCGAGCAGCACGACGATCGTCCCGGACGCGAGTTCGGCGACCACGGTCGGCAACCGATCGACCGCAGCTCGCACTGCGTCGGGCTGATCGTCGCGATGAAAGGTCTCGAAGCGCACATCGAGGCCAGCGACGTAGTCCTGCCAGTCGCGGCGACGGCGGATCATCCCGTGGGTGATGTCGCACAACGCGCAGTGCGCGCGCCCGAGCCGAGCTCCGACCCAGTAGCCGAGCTCCCCGCGGATGGTGTGGTCGGCGTCGTACACGCCGACCAGTCGAACCACCGCAGCTGCTTCGTCCATGTCCGTGCACTGTATGCACGACGCCCGACCGGCTGGAACCGGGTCTCGGTCAGCGTTGACCCGGTGTCATGTAGAACCAGATCGGGAACTTGGCGCCGGCCTCGCGGATGGCGATGCGCGCTGCGAGCACCGTCGCGCCGGCCTCGGTCTGCTCGAAGAACCACTCCTCGAGCGCACGACCGCCCGGCAACGGACCGTCGACGAGCTCGAGGGCGGCCTCCTCGTAGTAGGTACGGATGTCATGGCAGACCGCGGCGGTGTTCCCGCCGGCAATGCCCGCGGTGGTCCAGTCGGCGCCGTTGGCAATGGCATCGAGAACGCCGAGCGCGTCGGGCACACCGTCGGCGTCGACCACGCGACCCACCGACGTGACGCCGCGCCGGGCGACCCCGCGGTCGTATGCCTTGCGAAGCCCGCGGGCCTCGTCGACCGAGGGCGGCAGGTCCGGGTCGAACCGGGCCGGCAAGGCGCAGGCGACCACTTCGTCACTGTCCGCTTCGATCACGGTGGGGTGGTCGACCAGAACCGGGCCGGACTCGGCGTCGAGCAGCGCAAACGCTCGCGCGAGGACGTCGTGCTGGAAGTCGGCATCGGTCGGCACGCCGAGCGGACGACCCAGCGGGAACTCACAGTGCAGCGCCCGCGGCGGCGCGACCTTGACCGCCACCTCGCGAACCGACGACAACACGATGGTCGCGATCCCTGCGGCTTCGAACACATGGGCGAGCACACTCACGGTGCGCGTGCAGAGTGGTCAAACGGGGGTGAAGATCGCGACGTCGACGCCATCGCGTTTGAGCTCGGCCGCAGCGGCGGGACCCGTGTCGAGCCGAATGGTCGAGACGTCGTCGGGTTGGTTCCCGGCGAAGGAGACGTGACGTGGTGCGACCGATCCGATGACGCCTCGTTCGGCCAGCTCCTCGAGACGGTCGATCGGGTAGACCACGTTCAGGTCCATCGCCACGGCCGTGTGGTCGAAGTTCGGGCTCCAGTGCCCCAGGACGAGGTCGCGACGCTCGCGGCCGATCAGCCGGTAGCCGGTGTCGCCAGCGGTGAACGCCTCGTCGTCGGCCGCGTACAGCGCGGCCGAGGTGACGATCGCGACCGTCGCATCGGCGAGGTCTGGTGGCGTCACCCAGGCGGGATCATGGAACTCCGGCGCCGGGAGCGTCGCTGAGTGGGCTCGCATCATCTGATCGCCGTTCATCGGGCCAAGGTACCGAGGGGTGCTCGCCGGTCGTTGATCGTGGCCCCACGAATCTTTTGCGAGTCCGCCTCGCAGATGGTCGTACGCATGTCCTAGCGTTCGGCTGCGTGAACCCGGAACCGACATTCGATGGGCGCAGAGCACGCCGCGAACGCAGTCGCCAAGCAGTGGTCGATGCGGCCTTCTCGCTGATCCTCGACGGGAAGGGACCGCCGACCGCCGACGCCGTCGCCGAACGTGCAGGTGTCTCGGTCTCGTCGATCTTCCGGAACTTCGACGGCCTCGCCGACATCCAACAGCAAGCACTCGGCCAGTTCCGTGAACGCTTCGCGCATCTCTTGACTGCGACACCGCCCGACGGCTCGACACTCGATCAACGAATCGCCTTCTTCGTGCGGATCCGTCTCGACCTGTACGAGCAGGCACACCCGCTCATGGCGATCGCGAGGATGCGCGTGCTCGACGACGACACGTGGGTCGAGCCGATCAACCGCAACCGCTCCACGCTCGCCGAGCAGACCCGGATCAGTTTTCGGGCCGAGGTCGACGGACGCTCGCCCGCCGATGCCGCCAACCTCATCGCTCTGCTCGACGCCCTGACATCGCCGGAGGTGTACGACCTGATGACGAAGTTCCACGCCCGTTCGCGTCGCCAACTCTCTGACATCTGGACCTCCGGGCTGCGATCGGCCATCGCACCCCACACCACGCCCGAAAGGACCACCACCCCATGAGCCGCCCATCCCGCTTCGACGGCACCATCAACACCACCTTCGCCGACTCCGAGCCGTACTTCGACGAACCGCCCCATCCCGGCGCGGACGCACCGAACGTCGTCGTGATCCTCCTCGACGACACCGGGTTCGCCCAGTTCGGCTGCTACGGCTCGGACATCGACACCTCGAACATCGACGCGCTCGCGGCCGACGGTCTGCAGTTCACGAACTTCCACGTGACGCCGCTGTGTTCGCCGACTCGGGCGTCGTTGCTGACCGGGCGCTCGCAGCACGCCGTGGGCATGCGTGCCGTGTCGAACTTCCGTACCGGATTCCCCAACCAGCTCGGCCACATCAGCAACCACGCGGCGACCGTGGCCGAGGTGCTGCGCGACGAGGGCTATGCGACCTTCTGCGTCGGCAAGTGGCACCTCGCCCCGATGGAACAGTGCTCCGCTGCGGGTCCGTTCGACCAGTGGCCGCTCGGGCGGGGGTTCGATCGGTTCTACGGCTTCATGGAGGGCGAGACAGACCAGTTCCATCCCGACCTGGTGTGCGACAACCACCCGATCGAACCACCCGCACTGCCCGAGGACGGCTACCACGTGTCCGAGGATCTCGTCGACCAGCTGCTGAAGATGGTGTCGGACTCCAAGGGCGTGCGCCCCGACCGACCATTCTTCGCGTATGTGCCATTCGGCGCGACACACGCTCCGCATCAGGCGCCGGCGCACTACATGGCCAAGTACCGCGGCAAGTTCGACGACGGGTGGGATGTGGTGCGTGAGCGCTGGTTCCGACGACAGCTCGAACGAGGGCTGATCCCGGAGGGCACCGAGCTCGCTCCACGCAACCCTGGCGTCGACGCCTGGGACGACCTCCCCGAGAACCAGCAGAAGCTGGCCTGCCGACTGCAGGAGGCGTTCGCCGCGTTCCTGGATCACACCGACGATCAGATCGGACGCATCGTCGACGGCTTGCGTGCGATCGGCGAACTCGACAACACCGTGTTGATGGTGTTGGCCGACAACGGAGCGTCACAGGAGGGCGGGCCGTTCGGTGTGATGCACGAGATGAAGTTCTTCAATGGCATCTTCGAGACGCCCGACGAAGCGATCGATCGCATCGACGACATCGGCGGCCCCCACAGCCACACCAACTACCCGTGGGGGTGGGCGCAGTGCGGCAACACTCCCTTCAAGTGGTACAAGCAGAACACCCACGAGGGCGGCGTGCACGTCCCGATGATCGTGCACGCGCCCGACACGGTCGGCGGCGCATCGGCCGGCACGAAGCGCGATCAGTTCGTCAACGTGGCCGACATCGTGCCGACGATCTACGAGCTCCTCGGCGTCACGCCGCCCGAGACCCACCACGGTGTCGAGCAACTGCCGGTCTCCGGGCGATCGTTCGCCTCGGTGCTCACCGACGCCGACGCGCCGGCGGCGAACACGCTGCAGTACTTCGAGATGGCGGGCAGTCGCGCGGTGGTGAGCCGGCTGGACGACGGCTGGTGGAAGGCGGTGTGCAAACA